>JAKSKG010000009.1 GCA_024401805.1 Bacteroidales bacterium | reverse complement strand
AGGACGGCGTAGAGGGACTCGTTCACATCAGCGACCTCAGCTGGAACAAGATCAAGCATCCTTCAGAGGTTGTCGCTTCCGGAGATGTAATCGACGTTCAGATCCTTGACTTCGACGAGACAAACCACAAGCTCAGCCTTGGCCACAAGCAGCTCACAACCAATCCTTGGGACGAGATCGAGGCCAAGTATCCTGCAGGCTCAACAGTCGAGGGAACCATCGCTTCAATTACCGACAAGGGCGCCAACATCACTCTTGACGGCGAGGCAGAGGGCTTCGCATTCACACGCGAACTCGTCAAGGAAGACGGCAAGCAGGCTGTCGCAGGCGAGACCCTTCAGTTCAAGGTCGTAGAACTCCGCCGCTCTACCCGCAGAATCCTCCTCAGCCACCTCCGCACTTATGCCGAGGTAAAGGAGAAGGCAGCTGCAGCAGAGGCAGAGTCTGCAAAGAAGGCCATCAAGAAGGTCAATACCTCAGTAGAGAAGACCACTCTCGGTGACATCGATGCACTTGCTGAACTCAAGGCAAAACTCGAATCAGAGAAGTAATGAACTTCACACTTACGGTAATGGGCACGGCATCAGCCATGCCCATTTCTGATAGGAATCCAAGCGCCCAGATGCTCAATGTCCACGGGCGCTTGTTTTTGATTGACTGCGCCGAGGGAACCCAGCAGCAGATCCGCAAGTGCCGCCTGTCCTTCCTCAAGATCGAGGCGGTGTTCATCTCGCACATCCACGGCGACCACGTGTTCGGCATCTTCGGCCTGCTGAGCACAATGGCAATGTACGGAAGGACTGCAGAGCTTCACATATACGCTCCGGCGTCCTTTGCGCCTATACTTAAATTTTTCCTCTCCTATTACGGAGACGAGATCAACTATGAAATTATCCATCATCCCCTTAAGATGAAGGCTCCCCAGACGGTTCATACCTCGAAGAACGTCACGGTGCAGGCTTTTCCGCTGAAGCATAAGATAGACTGCTATGGTTTCCGCTTCGACGAGGTTGTCCCGCAAAGGCGTCCCGGCAACGTGCCGTTCAAGGCACATTCGTTCGCATACTGCTCGGACACAATGCCTTTCCCTGAACTCTCCGAATGGGTCAGGGGAGTGGACCTGCTGTATCACGAAGCCACTTATCCCGCATCGTTCGCGGACAAGGCGAAGCAGAGGTTCCACTCCACCACGGCCGATGCTGCAAACTGCGCGCTGCAGGCAGGGGTGGGAAAGCTTGTCGTAGGGCATTATTCGTCCAGAATACGTGATTATTCCGTATTCCAGCAGGAGTGCCGGGAAATTTTTGCCCAATCATACGCGGCGCAGGATGGAGATATCTTCGAAATTGATTAACTTTACCCCTATGAAAAAGTTGTCCGTTCTGATTCTGGGAGCCCTGCTCCTTGTTTCCGCTGACATTCTGCCTCAGCAGGAATACATACAAAAGTACAGTGAAATAGCTGTGAGCGAGATGCTGCGTACCGGAATTCCGTCCAGCATTACGCTTGCCCAGGGTATACTGGAATCCGATTCCGGAAGGTCAGACCTTGCAGTGAACGCAAACAACCACTTCGGGATAAAGTGTCACAATGACTGGAACGGGCTGTCCTATCGTCACGACGACGAGACTTCCCAGGAATGTTTCCGAGCCTATTCTTCGCCCGAGGAATCGTTCGTGGCCCATTCCGATTTCCTGAAGGAGCGCAACCGCTACGCGGCGCTTTTCAAACTTGACAGCAAGGATTACAAAGGCTGGGCAAGCGGCCTGTCCTATTGCGGCTATGCCACGGACCCTATGTATCCCGAGAAACTGGTCAGGATCATCGAGGAATACTCCCTCTTCGACTTTGACAATGCAGGCTGCGCAGTGCTTGAAGAGGAAGATCGGCCGGAATTGCAGGGAGTCCTGGAGGAAAGCGAAGCAGTGTCCCGGCAGGATGTGACCGGGTCCGAGCCGGTGCCGGACACTCCGGAGGTGAAGAAGGTACGCAGGTACAAGACGTCCGAGCTTGTCGTGTTCACACTGGGACGTCCCGTATATTATAAGGACGGGGCGAAATGCATAATCGCCCAACCGGGCGAGACATACGAGTCCATAGCCAGATCCTGCAACCTTTTGAACTCGGAAATTCGCAGATTCAATTCCGCCCGCAGGGGAGAGGCCCCTGTTCCCGGTGATCTGGTCTTTGTAGAACGTCAGCGCAAAACCAGGTCAAAATGAAAAAGATACTCACAATAATAGTGATAGGTGGACTTGCGATTTTCGAGTCGGTCAAGATTGTCACCTATCTGTATGACAACAAGAAGTCGAACTTCGGTCGGGATGCGGAGCTTTTCGTATATCCGGACACCCGGGTGGAGGAAATAATGTCCCAGCTCGACACCCTGGCCCAGCGCCCCCGCAGCATAAGGCGTTCGTTCGAGAAGAAAGAGGTTGAAAAATACCTGCAGCCCGGGCACTATGTCATAAACAAAGGCTCGTCCAGCGTCTATGTGGCGAGGATGCTCAACAACTGCTGGCAGACTCCCGTTAACCTTACGTTGTCGGGGACACTCAGGCGCAAGGGTGACATTGCCAAGAAAATCAGCTCGCAGATGATGGTGGATTCCGCCACCGTCCGCAATGCGATGAGCGACAATGAATTCCTTGGAAAATTCGGATTCGATTCAGTGACGGTCTTCGCCCTTTTCATTCCGGATACCTATCAGATGTACTGGACTGCGTCCATAGACGAGATATTCGAGTCCCAGAAGAAAGCGTACGACGAGTTCTGGACCGATTCCAGAATCGCCAAGGCCAGGAAACAGGGGCTTACCAAACTGCAGGCGTCCATAGTCGCATCCATAGTGAGCGGAGAGACCAACCATATCCCGGAGATGCCGGACATAGCCTCGGTATACCTGAACCGTCTGCACAAGGGAATGAAACTCCAGGCGGACCCCACCATTGCCTATTGCTTCGACTACAACGTGAACAGGATACTTCACAAGCATCTGGAAGTCGATTCACCATACAATACCTACAAGCATACCGGACTGCCTCCGGGACCTATCTACGTCCCTTCGAAGGCTGCGCTTGAAGCCGTCCTGAATCCTTCCAAGACCCAGTACATCTTTTTCTGCGCCGACCCTTCGTTCAACGGGTCGCACAGGTTCGCAGTGTCGTACAAGGACCATATGGCAAATGCCAGGGCGTTCCAGAAAGCCCTTAACAAGAGAGCGGCCGAGCGCAAGGCCGCAGGCAACTAGGCTTCCTTTTCCTGCCAGACGACCTTCTGGACCCTGTATGGGTACATTTCCTTCATCCTCTTGGCATTAGGACAGTCCTCGCGGTGTATCTTGATTCCCGCAGAGCGTGTCACGAAGCCGAATACCTCGTCTCCGTGCTTGGGATTGCAGCAGCTTGCCATATTGTATTCCAGGCCCTTTACCCCTCTGGCATTGATGACAAGGATGTCGTCGGATGATTTCCATTTGCGCAGGGCCTTCTTCTTCTCCTCCTCGCCTTCGTTGCGGGTCACGAGAAGTTCCGGGTTCTGGATATAGTTCTTGATGTCGTTGATGTCTATCTCGCCGTTCCCTATGTCCGCCATGAAGGTTATGACAGAGGTGTACTTGAGATAATGCATCATCTCAGCGACAAGGTCGTCCTTGAGTTCCAGTTTCCAATTGCGGAGCCTGCGTTCCAGAAGTTCCCTTCCGGCTGCGGCCTGCCGCCTGAGGTCTGCATCGAGCTCGACCTTGATCTTGGAGCGGGCCTTGCTGGAGACGACATAGCCTAGCCAGCTGTATGACGGCCGCTGGTTCTTGTTGCTGAGTATCTCGACAACGTCTCCGGTGCTGAGTTTCTCCTTGATAGATACGGCCTTGCCGTTGATCCTGCCACCGGTGCAGTGGCATCCCAGTCCGGTATGGATCCTGAATGCGAAATCCAGGACAGAGGCTCCTGCAGGCAGTATGATCAGTTCTCCGGTAGGGGAGAACACGAAGATCTCGTTCGACGGCGGGAGCGGTATGTCCTCGGGTTTGACCTGGCTCGGGTGCTCGATGTTGTAGCGCACGGTCGAAAGCCAGTTGTCGAGTGTCTGCTCGTGCTTTATGCCTTTGTAAGACCAGTGGGACGCCAGACCGTTCTCGGCAATGTCGTCCATACGTTTGGTGCGTATCTGCACCTCCAGGGATGCGCCCTGTTTGTTCTTTACGGTAATATGCAGGGACTCGTAACCGTTCGGCTTCGGATTCGTGAGCCAGTCACGCAGCCTGTTAAGGTCCGGTTCGTATTCTTCCGTCACGAATGAATAAACTTTCCAGCACTGGTCCAGTTCGGTCTTGCGGTCTGCGTCGCAATCCAGTATGAATCTGATGGCAAACACGTCATAAACACCTTCGAACGGCACGTTCTGCACCGTCATCTTGCGCTGTATGGAGTATGCCGTCTTGGTGCGTATCTTCAGCTTGTAGTTGATGCCTTCTGCCGTAAGCTTTTTCTTGAGTGGCTCTATGAATTCTTCCGTAAGCTTTCGGCGGTCCTTTTCGGTGGCCTTGAGCTTCTGGTTGATCTGCCGGTACTGCTCGGGCGATGCGAATTTGAAATATATGTCCTCCAGCTCGCTCTTTATGTTGTAAAGACCCAACTGGTGGGCAAGCGGGATGTAGAGCATCAGCGTCTCCAGCTGTTTCTGCTCCCGGGTGTTTCTTGGAAAGAGATTCAGGGACCTCATTATTTCCAGCCTGTCCGCAATCTTGATTACGGTGACACGAGGGTCCTTGGAATACTGTACGATCAGTTTCTTGTAGTTCTCGGCCTCGAGCCTGGTGTCCTTGGGTTTGATGGTGGAAATCTTGTTCAGGCCCTCCACTATGGTCCGCACCTGCGGAGGGAAGGCGCTTATGTCAATGTCGTGATGTTCCCTGGTGGCCTCGTGCAGATATACGGCGGCGACGCTTTCCTCTCCCAGTCCTATCTCGTCGCGCACTATCGCGGCCACGGCATCCGGATGCCCAATAAAGGGAGTCCCGTTGCTTCTGGTAACGTCATTCAGCGCCTGGAGCGCTATTTCCCGAGCTTTTTCTATGAGTCCTTCCATACCTTCAGGTATTGTTGCAGCACCCACATTTCGTCTCTGTAGTGTGCCGCGGTTGTAAAATCAAGTTCTGCCGCCGCCTTGTGCATAAGAGCGCGGTCGTCTTCCGCCATCTTCTCGATCTGGGCGCGTGACATCGAACGTATCACAGGGTCCTGAAGCACTGCGGCCAGGTCCGCACGGACGTAGCCGTCGGCGTATGCCGCACCTTCGTCGCGTTTGGAATCGTGTCCGAACCCAACAGAAATCGTGCCCCGGCCGAGGTCGGAAGGATTCGGAATGTAGGTAGGGTCGTCATAGCTGTTGGCTGCGCTTACCCTGCCGGTCGTACCGTTCATAAGCCTGGCGGGAACGGATTTGAGGTAGCCCAGCTCTCCGGCAAGTATGTTGGCCTTGACCTCCACCTGTTTTGGGGTTATATTGTTGAGCTTGTTGTATTCTATCTGTTTGCTGCGCCTGCGGTTGGTCTCGCGTATGGTCTCGGCCATCGAGTCGGAGACCGTGTCCGCGTACATTATCACCAATCCGTTTACGTTCCTGGCGGCACGCCCCGCTGTCTGGGTGAGGGCTCTTGTGGTGCGCAGGAATCCTTCCTTGTCGGCATCCAGGATGGCTACAAGGGATACTGTAGGTATGTCCAGGCCCTCCCTCAGCAGGTTGACTCCGATAAGGACGTCGAACAGCCCGTTCTTGAAATCCTCTATTATCTCGACTCGCTCGGCCGTGTCCACGTCGGAGTGGATGTAGCGGCAGCGCACGCCTATCCTGGAAAGATAGTCGTCCAGTTCCTCGGCCATCCTCTTCGTGAGGGTGGTCACCAGCACGCGCTCGTCGTTCTCGGCCCGCTTGCGTATCTCCTCCACCAGATCGTCCACCTGGTTCTGGGACGGCCGCACCTCGACAGGAGGGTCCAGCAGGCCCGTAGGCCGCACGACCTGCTCTACTACCAGACCGTCCGATCGGCGAAGCTCATAGTCGGCCGGGGTCGCGCTTACATAGACTCTCTGCCCGGTGATATTCTCGAATTCCTCGAAGGTCAGAGGGCGGTTGTCCGATGCTGCCGGCAGCCTGAATCCATATTCCACCAGCACGGATTTCCTGGAATGGTCGCCGCCGTACATCGCATGAACCTGCGGCAATGTCACGTGGCTCTCGTCCACGAAGGTTATGAAATCCTTCGGGAAATAGTCTATCAGGCAGAACGGCCTCTGCCCCGGGGAACGGCCGTCGAAATATCTGGAATAGTTCTCGATTCCAGGGCAGTACCCCATCTCCTTGATCATTTCCAGGTCATATTCCACCCTCTGCTTGAGCCTTTTTGCCTCCAGGCCCTTGCCTATGCTTTCGAAATATTCCATTTGCTTGACAAGGTCGTCCTGTATATGGCTCACAGCCGCGATGCTGCGCTCACGCGTAGTGACAAAGTTGTTGGCAGGGTAGATGCTTATCTGGTCTATATCCTCGACCTTCCCACCGGTCACGGGATCTATGATGGACAGGGAGTCCACCTCGTCCCCGAAGAATTCTATCCTCACGGCATTGTCCGCCCCTCCGGGAAAGACATCCACGGTATCGCCCTTGACACGGAAGGTCCCCCGGCCGAAATCGCCCTCGGTGCGGTTGTACAGGGCGTCGACCAGCTTGTATAGCAGGGCTGTAAGGCTCCTGGTCTCGCCCCGCCTGATGTTTACGGTCTGCTGGTGGAAGTCGTCGGGGTTGCCTATTCCGTACAGGCAGCTTACGCTGGACACCACTATTACGTCCCTTCTGCCGCTCAGCAGGGCGGACGCGGCGGAAAGACGCAGCTTCTCTATCTGGTCATTGATGCTCAGGTCTTTCTCGATGTAGGTGTCTGTCGTAGGGATGTATGCCTCGGGCTGGTAATAATCGTAATAGGATACGAAATATTCGACTGCGTTGTGAGGGAAGAAAGTCTTGAATTCACCGTACAACTGGGCGGCAAGGGTCTTGTTGTGGCTCAGTATCAGGGCTGGGCGCTGCAGGTTCGCTATGACGTTGGCCATAGTGAAAGTCTTGCCGGAACCCGTGACGCCGAGCAGTGTTACGTCAGAAATATCCTGCTCCAGTGCCCTGGTCAGTTGCCTGATTGCCTCCGGCTGGTCGCCCGACGGCTGGTATGGTGATTCAAGCTGGAATTTCATTTGCATTACAATAATAGCAAAAAATACGTTTATTATTGCTATATTAGTTGTTTGAATCGTCAAGACTTCGTTATATGAAAGATACGGTTGAACAATATGGCCTGGATCTCCACGGAACAATGATTCTCGAGGAATACAGGGATGCATTGCCTGTGTTTTCCAAGATGCTTGAAATCGTCCGTTCCAGCCTCGAGAAGAACATCCGGGAGAACGGTCTGTATGTCACGGCGATAGAGGCCAGGGTCAAGGAGGAAAAGAGCCTTGCCGGCAAGCTGGAACTCAAGGGCAGCAAGTATATGGACCTGTCCGACATCACGGACATACTGGGGGCAAGAGTCATCACGTTCTATTCCGACGAAGTGGACAAGATATCCGCCATCGTGGACCGCATATTCGACATAGACTGGGAGAACAGTGTGGACAAACGCAAGATGCACGAACTGGACAGCTTCGGCTATAATTCCCTGCATTATATCTGCCGCATACCCAAGTCCCTTTATTCTGATCCGGCACATCCGGAACTCAACCAATACAGGTTCGAGATCCAGATGCGTACGGCGCTCCAGCACGTATGGGCCACGATGTACCACGACACAGGCTATAAATCCGGAGTCGAGGTCCCTGCGGAATACCTCAGGAACCTGAACCGTCTGGCCGGCATGCTCGAACTTGCCGACGAACAGTTCAGCCTTATCCGCACCAATATCAACGACTACCGCCGTATGGTGCAGAATCTGGTATCCTCCGGGAAGTTCGACGAAGTCCCTCTGAACGGAGATTCATACAAGAGTTTCTTGAGGCTCAAACCTTTCGACAAGCTCACCCGCAGGATAGCCGCCGTCAACCAGGCCGAGGTGCACGAGTCCTCGTCCCTTCCATACCTTGCGGTGTTCCGGGAATTCGGATTCGGTACGCTGGGAGATCTCGAGAGATTCATCCGAGAAAACAGCGACGACGCATACGAACTTGCCGCCTTCCAGATAGGGAATACGGATCTGGACATAATAGCATCCACCATAGCCGTCCAGAACCTCTGCGTGGTGAGCATACTCAAGAACGGAGGAGGCGCTGCCGGACTCAAGAAAATGTTCGACATTCTGGGAGAGCCGTCCGCGGCGAACCAGAGCAGGGCGGAAAGGCTTGTCCAGACGGCATCCCAACTCAAATTCATGAACAGACACTGATATGGCAAACGCATATTTGGACACACGACTCGTAGACAAGGCAATCAAGTTTGCAGTGGACGCCCACTCCAATACCGAGCGCAGGGGGAAAGGTTTCCCGTACGTAATCCACGTTCTGGAGGCGATGGAGATAGTGGCCACAATGACCAGCGACCCCGAACTCCTGTGCGCTGCCGCACTCCACGACACCGTCGAGGACACCGATGTCTCCATAGACACCATCCGCGCGGAGTTCGGAGACAGGGTGGCATCCCTGGTGAATTCCGAGTCGGAAGTTCCTGTCCCGGGAGTATCGGAGCAGGAAAGCTGGCGCTCCCGCAAGCAGGCTGCCATAGACAGGCTGGCATCCTGCAGCCGTGACGCGAAGATGGTTGCCCTTGGCGACAAGCTTTCCAACATGAGGGCCATCGACAGGGATTACCACCGGCAGGGCGACGAACTTTGGAACCTTTTCCATGCCCCTGGCGGGAAGGCGGACCACGAATGGCATTACCGCTCTCTGGCAGAGTCGCTGGGCGACCTGTCCGGGACGGCGGCATACGAAGAACTGATGTTTCATATTGATTCCGTTTTCGGAACTCATTCTAAATAAAGTTTTGTGATGAAAAAACGTTTTGAACCTGTAGAAGGCCGGAATTTCGATATCATAGAGGCCGTTGTCAATTCCGATGAGGTTAAGAACCTTCCTGAAGATCTTGTGTTCAAGATAAGGCTCTGTGTCGAGGAAGTCGAAGAGAACATCCTCAATTATTCCGGAACTACCTGGATCGACATAGAAACCGACATCAAGGATGGCGTCCTGTCGATTTCTTTCCGTGACGGTGGCGTTGAATTCGACCCTCTTGCAAAGGAAGATCCGGACATTACCTCGTCGCTCGAGGACCGTCAGGTGGGAGGTCTGGGCATTTTCCTGTGCAAAAAGATGATGACAAGCCTTGACTATCACTTCGAGAACGGCTGCAACGTGTTTATAATGAGGCTCAACGTTTAATGAGAAAGATCATCACCATATTATGTGTCTTCTTTCTGGCTTCTCACTTTGCATTTGCCCAGAAAATCACGTTCACCCCTCAATGGACACCCCAGGCCCAGTTCGCCGGGGCGTACGTGGCATACGAGAAAGGTTTCTATGCGGATGAAGGGTTGGACGTTGAGATCAGGCATATCGGCCGCACGTCTACGGTCAGCGCCGTGGACATGCTGCTTAGCGGGCAGTCCCAGATTATCACAATGCAGCTTCTGCAGGCAATCGTAAACCGTTCGGACGGCAGACCTATTGTCAATGTGATGCAGATCACCCAGAAGTCGGGATTGTGCTGCGTCACAAGGACGCCCGTGAAAGGCGTGGAGGACCTTGACGGTATGAAGATAGGACGCTGGAAGACCGGATTCGCCGAACTGGGGAACATCATAGTTGAAAAACTGGGCATAAACGTGGAATGGATACCGTTCATCGACGGTCTGTCGCTCTGCGTGACCGGTGCAGTAGACGCTGCTCTGTGCTATACCTTCAATGAACTCATATCGCTCAAACTTGCTCTTGGCGAGGCTCCGGAAGAGAATATCATCAGAGTGGATCCGGAGAGGATGCCTTGCCCGGAAGACGGTCTGTACGTCACGCAGGAGTATTACGACAACAACAGGGAAGCCGTCGACAAATTCGTTCGGGCAACCAAGCGCGGCTGGGATTATGCGCGAGAACACAGGGACGAGGCCGTGGAACTGAGCATGAAGTATATCAATGACGCGCACCTTGTCACCAACAGGACTCACCAGCGTATGATGCTGGATGAATACCTGGAACTGCAGAAAACGCTCGACGGAAAGCCGGCAAGCTATGAAAGTGTTTCCAAGCCCCTGTACAATCGTCTGGCGGAAGACCTTATGTCTATAGGATATATCACCAACCTGCCAAAATATGAGGACCTTGTAAAATGAAAAGGAACGAATCATTTTCTGCCAGGCTCAGCTGGCGTCTGTTGCTCTTCATCTCCATCATATTCCTGGTGGCCATAACAACCGTGTCCTGGTTCTCGTACAGGACAATGACAGCAGAAGCCACACGCTCCGCGGAGTATCTGAGGGACGGGGCCATACTCGAGATAGAGAAAACCCTGGACAAAGTCGAATTGTCCGTCAAGGACGTCCTGTGGCTGGTGGACGAAAACATGGACAACAAGGATTACTTCTATCATATAACCAAACAGGTGGTCAGAAGCAATCCGGACGTAATAGGAAGCGCAATAGCCTTCATTCCTTCTTACTATGACGGGGAATACTACTTCTCTCCGTATTCGTACAAGGACGAGCAGAGCGGTGAAATCCTTTCGAAGCAGCTGGGCAACGTGGATTACGACTACTTCTGCATGGACTGGTTCCAGATTCCGCAGCTCAAGGGAGAACCTGCCTGGAGCGAGCCGTATTATGACGAGGGTGGAGCCAACCGCCTGATGACCACGTATTCATATCCTATCAAGGATTCAGAAGGCAAAGTAATCGCCGTTATGACGGCGGACATCGCTCTGGACTGGCTGGACGGAATTATCTCTGAAATCAAGCCTTATGCATCATCCCAGGTGTTCCTGGTAAGCCGGTGCGGATCCTATATCAATTTGGGTTACGGCAAACACCTTCAGGGCGAGACGGTTTTCTCGGTCGGAGGTCTGTATTTCCAGAAGGACAACCCGTATTTCGAAATGTCCAAAGCTCTTGTGGACGGCGAGACAGGCAGCAGAATCTACAAGAACAAGGGGGAGTCTTCATTCGCCGTATTCGGACCGGTCAGCAACGGATGGAAGATTGCGATTACCTGCAACCTCAGGGAAGTGCTCAAGAGTACCACCAAGATGCAGACCAGACTCTTCTTCATAGGTATAATTGGACTGATTCTGCTGTTTGCGCTCTGCTATCTCACAATAAGGAAGATGACAAGGCCGCTGGTGGATTTCTCGGAGTCCGCCAGGAGCATAGCCGGAGGAAACTTCAATACGGAACTTCCTGTCATCAAAGAGAATGACGAAATAGGTAGGCTCAGGGATTCCTTCGACAATATGCAGAAATCCCTCACCCATTATATAGAGGACCTCAAGCAGACAACTGCCGCCAACGAACGTTTCGAGAGTGAGCTGAACATTGCCAACCATATCCAGATGGCTATGCTCTCGCACAAATTCCCGGACGACGGAAGGTTCGGCATTCACGCCATGGTCTCACCGGCGAGGGAAGTCGGCGGCGATCTGTATGATTTCTTTATCAAGGACGGACACCTGCTTTACTTCACTGTCGGGGACGTTTCCGGCAAAGGAATACCGGCATCGATGTTCATGGCAATCACCAAGTCCGCGTTCCGTTTCATAGCCGGTATGGGATACAAGCCTCACGAAATCGCAAACAAGATCAACAATGCCATCTGTGACGGCAACGAGACCGGAATGTTCGTGACAATGTTCGTCGGATGCATAGACCTGGACAACGGCTCGTTCACATATTGCAATGCAGGACATAACCCTATCATAGTCAACGGAGAGTATCTTAAAGTACTCCCTAACATTGCAGTAGGACTGTTCGAGTCCTTCCCGTACAGGCTGCAGCAGATGCAGCTGGAAAAGGGCTCTGTCATAGTCCTGTATACGGACGGAGTCACCGAGGCCGAGAAGGAGGACAAGCGGCAGTACGGAGAAGCCCTGCTCCTGGAAACCGTCCACAGGCATCAGGATGGGAATCCGGAGACTATGAGCAATGCAATATTCGATTCCGTGAAGGAGTTCGCGGAAGGAAACGAGCAGAACGACGATATTACCATAATGACAATCAACTTAAAATAACAATAACAAAATGGACGTAAAGATTGAAAAGAAAGAGGCAAAGACCTATGTTACCCTTTCAGGCAGGCTTGATACCACCAATGCGGATCAGTTCCAGAACGACATCGCCAGCCTGTTCGAAGGCGAGAATCCAGACATCGTGCTCGACTGCACCGATATGGATTATACCTCCAGCCAGGGCTTGAGGCTTTTCCTTATGCTCCAGAAGAGCGTCACTTCACGATCAGGCTCCCTGGTTATGACCAATATGAAGCCTCAGGTTAAGGAAGTGTTCGACATTACAGGATTCTCCAGCATCATCAAGATCCAGTAATGACAATATTTCCGAGCATAGACAATGCTCGGGATCTCGGAGGTACAAGAGTGGCTGACGGACGCAGAGTCCGCAGTCGCCTCTTGCTCAGGGGTGGCGCGCTTGCCAAGGCCTCTGACCGGGATCTCGCTGTTCTTCGCGACGAGTACAGACTCGCCGCCATCTTCGATTTCCGAACCTCGATGGAGGTGGAACATGCCCCGGACAAAAAGGTGGATGGGGCCAGGATGTTCTGGATGCCCGCATTCGACGAGTACAGCCAGTCCTTCAAGGAGCAGAACCTGCCACACGAGGCGTACAGCCACCTCGGGGAATGGCTGGTGGAACATTCGTCGGAATCCAGACCACAGAACTTTGCACGCAGGTTGTATGCGGATATGGTGGAGAATGAATTCACCCAGGTCCAGTATGCCGGATTCCTGCAGAACATTGTGCATATCGACAACGGTGCCGTCTACTGGCACTGCTCCCAGGGGAAGGACAGGACAGGGTTCGGTGCCGCAATGCTGCTTGCAGCGCTCGGCGCGGACCGCGATGCCATTATGGAAGAGTACTGCCTGTCCGCAGATTTCTACAAAGAGGAACTGTCCATGTACATAGACAGGGTAAGCACACCGGAAGAGAAGGCAGTCATACGGACCTTCATAAGCGTGAACCCGGATTACTTTGCCCAGGCGCTGGACCTAATAGATTCAGAGTTCGGGTCTATGGACAAATACCTTTCAGGACCGCTGTGCCTGTCCGAAGACGACATAGCGGTCCTGAGAAGCCGTTATCTGGAATAGAACTATTCCCACTCGATTGTTGAAGGCGGTTTCGGAGAACAGTCATAAACTACTCTGTTAACTCCGTCCACCTTGGCTATTATGTCGGTGGAAACCTTCTGGAGAAAATCGAAAGGCAGGTTTACCACCTCGGCCGTAACTGCATCCACGGAATTGACGGCCCTCAGGGCAATCACGTTCTCGAAGGTTCTCTTGCCGTCCTTGATGCCCGTGCTCCTTACAGGGAGGAGTATTGCCGCAGCCTGCCATATCTTGTCATAAAGTCCGGCCTCACGCAATGCGTCGATGTAGACGGCATCCGCTTCCTGCAGGATATGTATCCTTTCCGGAGTGCACTCCTCGAGGCATCTTACACCGAGCCCCGGTCCCGGGAAAGGATGGCGGCCAAGGAAATGGGCATCAAGCCCCAGTTCTGCGCCAACCTCGCGCACTTCGTATTTGTACAGGTATTTCAAAGGCTCCACAAGACCGAACTTGAGGTCCTCCGGCAGTCCGCCTACGTTGTGGTGGCTCTTGATGACACCCTTGTCGGAATGTGACTCTGCGATATCCGGCCATATCGTTCCCTGGGCAAGCCACTTTGCATCCTTGACCTTGCGGGCTTCGTCCGCGAATACGTCGATGAAGGTTTTCCCTATGGCCTTGCGCTTGAGCTCGGGATCGGTGATGCCCTTGAGGGCTGCAAAGAACCTGTCTGCGGCGCGTACGCCCTTGACATTGAGCCCCAGTCCCTCGTAATGCTTGAGCACGTCCTCGAATTCTCCCTTGCGTAGCAGACCGTGATCCACGAATATGCATACCAACTGGTGTCCGATGGCCTTGTCAATCAAAAGTGCGGTGACGGTGGAGTCCACACCGCCGCTGAGTCCGAGCACGACCGTGTCGCTCCCGACCTGCTGCTTGATTTCTGCAACAGAATCAAGTACAAACTGTTTTGGATTTAATTTCTCTCCGTTGTACATATACTATTCTCCTTTGGAGTAATTAGGTGTTTTCTTTGTGATTGTTACGTCGTGAGGGTGGCTTTCCACCATTCCGCTTGCCGTCACCCTGGTGAATTTCGCGTTTCTGAGTTCGGCAAGATTGCGTGCTCCGCAGTATCCCATTCCGGACCTGAGCCCGCCCATAAGCTGGAATATCGTGTCTGCCACGCTGCCCTTGTATGACACGCGGCCCACTATTCCCTCCGGAACGAGTTTCTTGGTCTCGGTCCCGCTCTGGAAATATCTGTCCTTGGAACCGGCTGCCATTGCGTCGAGTGAACCCATACCGCGGTATGCCTTGTACTTGCAGCCGTTCTCTTCGATTGTATCGCCCGGAGCCTCCTCCGTTCCCGCGAACATAGAACCGCACATCACGCAGTCTCCGCCTGCCGCGAGAGCCTTTACGACGTCACCGCTGTATCTGAGCCCTCCGTCCGCAATCACGGGAATGCCGAATTCGTGGGCCGTCACCGCGCAATCGTAGATTGCCGAGAGCTGTGGCACGCCCACTCCGGCAACTATTCTTGTAGTGCAGATCGATCCCGGGCCTATCCCGACCTTGATTCCGTCCGCTCCGGCCTCGGCAAGAGCCCTGGCAGCGGCGGCAGTGGCAACGTTGCCTACCACCACGTCCAGTTCAGGGTATGCGGCCTTGATTTCCTTGAGCTTGTCCAGAACACCCTTGCTGTGCCCGTGGGCCGAGTCAAGCACTACTGCGTCCACACCCTCGGCAACCAGAGCGTCAACCCTGTCCAGGGCGTCGGGAGTGATGCCTATTCCGGCTGCAACCTTGAGGTTGCCGTCCTCTTCCTTGACCTTGCGGACCTCGGCGGCCTGGGCCTGAATGGACATATTCTTGTGAATCACGCCGATTCCTCCGGCCTTGGCAAGAGCTATGGCCATAGGGGCCTCGGTAACCGTATCCATTGCGGCGGAAACCACAGGAATGTCAAGGGCTACATTGCGCGAAAAGCGTCCGCACAGGCAGACCTCGCGCGGAAGGACCTCGGAGTACGACGGAATAAGCAGGACATCGTCAAAAGTCAGTCCCTCCATTGCAATTCTTTCTTCGATAAATGACATCGGAATGTGTTCTGATCGTGTTACAAATGTACAAAAAAACTCAATTATTTCACTTTGCTGTCACAATAAACGCAGCGTATGTCACCGTCCTCGGTCCTGTGGAACAAAGGCCTTACGGCTTCGTGATTGCTGATGCATTTGGAGTTGTGGCAACGCAGTTCCGGATCTTCGAACCGGCCCTGGTGCTCCGGCATTGTGTGCGACGGGTCGTCCTTCCACTGAAGAAGGCTGTAAATCAGAGCCATACGCACGAATTTTCCATTGCCCACCTGGCGGAAATACGCGGCGCGCGGGTCGCTGTCCACCTCGGGCTTTATCTCGTTAACTCTTGGCAGAGGGTGAAGGACGCACATCTTTTCCTTGGCAAGGGCCATCTTGGCATTGTCCAGCACAAAGCTGTCCTTGACACGTTCGAACTCCTCTTCGTCCAGGAAACGCTCCCTCTGCACTCTGGTCATATACAGAACGTCAAGCTCCGGCATCACTTCCTCGATCGTGCGCACCTCGCGGTAGTCGATTCCCTGCTTGTCGCACACGTCGTGCTTGATATAATCCGGCAGCCGCAGTTCGTCCGGAGCGATAAGTATCACCTTGATTCCCTCATAGCGTGACAGGGCCTTGATGAGCGAATGTACCGTCCTGCCGAACTTGAGGTCTCCGCAGAACCCTATGGTAATCCCGTCAATATGGCCGAGTTCCCTCTGTATGGTCAGAAGGTCGGTAAGAGTCTGAGTCGGATGGGCGTGGGAGCCGTCCCCGGCATTGATTATCGGAATTCCGGCAGCGGTGGAGGCGACGAAAGGCGCGCCCTCCAGAGGGTGGCGCATCGCTATCACGTCAACGAAATTCTCCACTACCCTCACTGTGTCCGCAACGGTCTCTCCCTTGCTTACGGATGAGTTCCTGGCATCCGAGAATCCCAGCACGTTCCCACCAAGTTCCATCATCGCCGATGTGAAACTCAGCCTGGTGCGGGTGCTCGGTTCATAGAAAAGTGTGGCGAGTTTGTGATACCTGAGGCTGTCGCGGTACTTCTCGCGGTTGGCTATGATATCCTGTGCAAGCTTGATTATTTGATCGGTTTCCTGCTTGCTGAGGTCGGTAGGATCGATGAGATGTTTCATATTATTACTGATTTATTTGCTCCAGCTCTCGTCTGAAGGGTTGTCCCTGAACTTGAGGATGCGCTCCTTCCAGTCGCCGGCTATGATGCCTTCTTCCGCTGCGACCTCTACAAGTGCGTCGAGGTTGCTCAACGACCAATTGACGACCTTTGCCTCGGAGAGTCTCTCAAGGCCTTTCTTCATTCCGTAGGTGAAGATGCTTACTATTCCCAGAACCTCGGCTCCGGCCTCGCGAAGGGCCTCGACTACCTCGATGGCGCTTCCTCCGGTGGATATGAGGTCCTCGATGACAACCACCTTGGTGCCGGGTTCAAGACGACCCTCGATCCTGTTGTTCCGTCCGTGGGTCTTGGCCTCGCCCCGTACGTAACCCATAGGCAGCCCGAGTATGGACGCAGCAATGGCGGCATGGGCTATTCCTGCGGTGCTGGTGCCCATAAGGGATTCTGCCTGCGGGAACCTTGCCTTTACGGTGTCGGCGATTGCCTGCTCCACGATAACTCTTGCCTCAGGGGCCGAGAGGATAAGGCGGTTGTCGCAGTAAATAGGGCTTTTGATGCCGCTGGCCCAGGTGAACGGCTGCTCGGGGCGGAGGAATACCGCTCCGATGCTCAGTAGCTGTTTAGCAATTTTCCTTTCCATATACGAATTCATCTATACATCTTTGATATGCTGCGACAGGGTCTGCCGCTGCGGTGATGGGACGGCCCACAACTATGAAGTCGGAACCGATCTCGCGGGCGCGCAGGGGAGTGGTTATCCGGACCTGGTCATCTGCCGCAGCATCCGCAAACCTTATTCCCGGGGTAACGGCCATGAAGCCGTCCCCACAACTCTTCTTGACAATGGAAGCCTCAAGAGGAGAGCATACCACCCCGTCCAGTCCGGCCTTCCTGGCATTGGCGGCGTAGTGGGCGATCACCTCTGCAATAGGCTTGTCTATAAGCAGGTCCTCCTTCATCCTTTCTTCCGATGTCGAGGTAAGCTGTGTTACAGCTATGAGCAGAGGGCGGGTTCCGTCCTCACGGGTGAGCCCTTCCAGGGCGGCCTTCATCATTTCAACGGTCCCGGCCGCGTGTACGTTGGTCATGTCCACGTCAAGATTCGAGAGCACCTTCATTGTCTTGCGTACCGTGTTGGGTATGTCGTGAAGCTTGAGGTCCAGGAAAATCCTGTGACCGCGTGACTTGATGTCCCGCACTATCTGCGGACCTGCCGCATAGAAAAGCTCCATACCAATCTTGACAAAAGGTTTGCGCTCGCACTGCGAGAACCTGTCCAGAAATTCCAGTACCTGTGCCGCACTGCTGAAGTCGCAGGCAATGATCACGTCTTTCATACTATTCCTCTTATTTCGTTGATGTCATTTATTCCATATTTCTCCATCACGGCCGGCAGATCTTCCACTATCTGCTTGCATACCATAGGGTTCCTCAGATTCTCGGCCCCCACCTGTACGGCAGTTGCTCCCGCCATGATCATCTCTATCACGTCACTTGCACAGGAAACCCCGCCGCAGCCCATTACAGGAATGCTGCACTCCCCGGCGACCTGGTTCACCATACGCAGGGCGACAGGGAAAACGGCCCTGCCGCTGAATCCGCCGTATCTGTTGGCGGTGACGGTACGCCTGCGCGCTATGTCTATCCTCATTCCTAGTATGGTGTTGATCAGGGTAAGTCCGTCCGCTCCCGCATCCTGGCAGGCACGGGCAATCGTGACTATGTCCGTCACATTGGGGCTGAGCTTTATGAACAGAGGCTTGGTGCACACCTTCCTTACAGCGGCAGTCACACTGGCGGCAGCTTCCGCGCTGGTTCCGAACGCCATCCCTCCGCCGTGAACGTTGGGACAGGAAACGTTTACCTCTATTATGTCTATCCCCGGGCATCCGTTGGCCCTGGCGCAGCATTTCTCGTATTCATCTATGCTGAACCCGCTTATGTTGGCAATGACGGCGCCGTTGTATATTTTCCGCAGCTGGGGAACCTTCTCGCTTACCAGAGCGTCGATTCCAGGGTTCTGCAGCCCTACCGAATTTATCATTCCGTCCGGGCATTCCGCGATTCTGGGGCATTCGTTCCCGAACCGCTCCTCCAGCGTAGTGCCTTTAAGCGAGATGCCGCCCAGAACGTTGATGTCATAGACGGACGCCATCTCGGTCCCGAATCCGAACGTGCCGCTGGCCGGTACCACAGGGTTCGCCAGAGGGATTCCGCATAGATTGACTTTCGTTACCATATTATGTCCTCCTTGTCGAATACAGGGCCGTCCGCGCACACCCGCCTTGGACCCTTTGCCGTCCTGCAGGTGCAGCCGTAGCATATTCCGCAACCGCAGCCCATCCTTTCCTCCAGGCTGGCCTGTCCGGGAACCTGAAGCTTTTCGCATACCGCCTTCATCATCACCTTGGGACCGCAGGTGTAGAAACAGTCGAACTCGGGCCCGGTCGCGTCTATCGCATCCGTAACCAGTCCCCTGATACCCATGGAGCCGTCCATGGTCGCAACTGTCACTTCCGCCCCCAGGCTTTCATATTCCCCGGCAAGCACAGCTTCCGATGCACAGTTGAACCCCAGTATCACGCTGACCTTCTTCCCGTTGGCGACAAGCTGCCTGGCCAGGCTGAATGCCGGCGATGCCCCCAGCCCTCCGCATACTATCAGTGCGGATTTCCTGCAGATGGACGGGTCGAATCCGTTGCCGAGCCCGGTAAGAACGTCCAGGACAGTTCCCTCCCGAAGGTCCTTCATCTGATCCGTACCTTCGCCTACGACCTTGTAAAGCAGGGAAAAACCCTCGTCGTCCCATTCCGTGGCGGCAAAAGGACGCCTCAGGAACCGGCCTTCCAGGGCTATGTCCGCGAACTGTCCGGCACGGGTGAACGCCGACGCGTCACCTTGCAGCCGCATAAGGTAAACCTTGTCCGCGACCTGCCTGTTGCACTTGATTGTGAAGAGTCCCTGTTTCATCAGTGATTGTATTCCGAATCTATTGTTGATATGCCTAGAGTTATCTCCTCCAGCACGTCCAGGAGCACTCTCACGGTCTCCAGCGCGGTGAAGATAGTGACGTTGTTCTCGACCGCAGCGCGGCGGATCTCATATCCGTCCAGCCTGGTGCTGTGCTGGTTTATGTCTATGGTGTTGATCACATAGCTTACGTGGCCCTGGCGCAGGGATGACTGGATGTCGTCGCTGCCCTCGCTTATCTTGCCCAGGCTCCTTGTGCGTATTCCGTGCTCTTTCAGGAACGCTGCGGTTCCGCTGGTAGCGACTATGTTGAATCCCAGGTTGTAGAATCTTCTGATGAGTTCCAGAGCCTCGTCCTTGTCCTTGTCCGCGATGGTGCAGAATACGGTTCCGTAATTCACCACGTTGACTCCGGATGCCTGCAGGGACTTGTACAGGGCGCGCGTGAGCGAATCGTCATAGCCTATGGCCTCGCCGGTGGACTTCATCTCCGGCGACAGATATGTGTCTATTCCCTTGATCTTTCCGAACGAGAAAGTAGGGGACTTCACATAGTGGCGCTTCCTCTCCGGGAAGTAGACAGTGTCTATTCCCTGGTCCCTGAGGCTCCTTCCCAGCATCACCATAGTGGCTATCTTGGCCATAGGGATGCCCGTGGATTTGGACAGGAAAGGAACTGTGCGTGAAGAACGCGGGTTGACTTCTATGACGTAGACCTCGTCGTTGCTGTCCACGATATACTGAATGTTGAACAGTCCAACGATGCCTATCTCCAGTCCCAGACGGACCGTGTAGTCTATGATCTTCTGCTTTACGGCAGGGGACAGCGAGAATGACGGATACACGCTTATCGAGTCTCCGGAATGGATTCCGGTGCGTTCCACGTGCTCCATTATTCCGGGGATGAACACATCCTTGCCGTCGCAGATGGCGTCCACCTCGGTCTCCCGTCCCATAATGTACTTGTCCACCAGGACAGGGGAGTTCTCGTTGATTTCCACTGCGTTGTGCAGATAATGGCGCAGGGTCTCCTCGTTGGCGACTATCATCATCGCGCGGCCACCCAGCACGAACGACGGCCTCACAAGTACAGGGTAGCCTATCTCGGTGGCGGCCTTCACACCCTCTTCCACGTCGGTGACTGCCTTGGCCTTAGGCTGAGGGATGCCGGTGCGGTGCATAATGGCCTCGAAGAGCTTGCGGTCCTCGGCATTGTCTATCGCATCGATCTGCGTTCCTATGATAGGCACGCCGAACTCGGACAGAGGTCCTGCCAGATTGATTGCGGTCTGGCCGCCCAGGGTGACTATCACCCCTTTCGGATTCTCCAGCCTTATGACGTTCATCACGTCCTCCACGGTCAGAGGCTCGAAGTATAGCTTGTCGGATATCGTGTAGTCCGTAGACACCGTCTCGGGGTTGTTGTTGATGATGATGGCCTCGTATCCCATCTCTCTGATGGCCCAGATGGCGTGTACGGTGGAATAGTCGAACTCCACGCCCTGGCCTATCCTTATAGGGCCCGCTCCCAGTACGAGTATTTTTTCCCTGTCGGAAACCAGGCTCTCGTTCTCCTGCTCGTAGGTGGAATAGAAATAAGGGACGTCGGCGCGATGCTCGGCCGCGCAGCTGTCTATGTATTTGTATACCGGATTTATGCCGTGGCTCCACCGCCACTGTATCATTTCCTTCTCACTGCGGCCCCACAGCTGACCTATGAACTTGTCGCTGAATCCCAGCCTCTTGGCCTGCAGCAGTGTGTCCGGGTCGTCCTTGCGCTGCGCGAGCTCCCGCTCCATACGGACAATGTTGCATATCTTGTCCAGGAACAGCATATCTATCTTCGTGGCGTCGTATATCAGGCGTATGTCCACTCCGTTGCGTATGAGCTGCGCTATGGCGAGCAGATGGTCGTCCGGGAAGCGCGAGATGTAACTCATCAGCTCCGCATCCGGCATATCCTCGAACTTCCTCTTGTACAGGTGGCAGGCGCCTATCTCGAGCGAACGTATGGCCTTGAGCAGGCTCTCCTCCAGCGTGCGGCCTATGCTCATCACCTCTCCGGTAGCCTTCATCTGGGTTCCCAGCTCGTTGGTCGCCTCGCTGAACTTGTCGAACGGGAAACGGGCCACCTTGCTTACCACATAGTCAATGGAAGGTTCGCAGCAGGCGGGGGCTCCGGCAACGCTTATCTCGTCCAGAGTGAGTCCCACCGCAATCTTGGCGGTAACCCTTGCGATAGGGAAGCCGCTGGCCTTGGATGCAAGCGCCGACGAACGCGATACCCTGGGGTTCACCTCGATGATATAGTAATCGAACGACAGCGGATCCAGCGCGAACTGGACGTTGCATCCTCCCTCGATCTCAAGGGCGCGGATAAGCTTGAGCGCGCTGCCGCGAAGGATCTCATACTCCTTGTCGGACAGTGTCTGGACCGGTGCGACAACTATGGAATCGCCCGTGTGGATGCCCACAGGGTCCACGTTTTCCATAGAGCAGATGGTGATTGCGGTGTCGTTCTTGTCCCTCATTACCTCGAACTCTATCTCTTTGTAGCCCTTTACGCTCTTCTCGATGAGTACCTGATGCACAGGAGACAGGGCCAGGGCATTGCGCATCATCGTGCGCAGCTCCTCCTCGTTGGACGCAAATCCGCCGCCGGTGCCTCCAAGGGTGAAGGCAGGCCTCAGAACGACAGGATAGCCTATCTCGTCCGCAGTGGCGACCGCCTCGTCTGCGCTATAGCATATCCTGGACGGAATCACCGGCTCCCCGAGGCTAAGGCAGAGTTCCTTGAACAGTTCCCTGTCCTCGGCCTTCTCGATGCTCTGGAACGATGTTCCGAGTATCTCCACCTTACATTCGTCCAGCACACCCTTGCGGGCCAGCTTGACGGCAAGATTCAGTCCGGTCTGGCCACCGAGTCCCGGAACTATCGCGTCCGGACGCTCGTACCTTATGATTTTTGCAACGTATTCCAGATCCAGCGGCTCCATATACACCTTGTCGGCGATATTGGGATCCGTCATTATGGTGGCAGGATTGGAATTCACCAGGACTACCTCGTACCCCTCTTCCTTGAGGGCCAGACAGGCCTGGGTTCCTGCATAGTCGAACTCTGCGGCCTGGCCTATCACGATAGGGCCGGAGCCGATTACCATAATCTTCTTAATATCGGTTCTTTTTGGCATCTTCTAGTCCTCCATCAGCTTAATGAAACTGTCAAAGAATTCGGTCTCGTCCGAGCCGGGTCCGCCCTCGGGGCAGAACTGGACGCTCAGCAGCTTCCTCTTCTTGTCTCCAAGGCCTTCGACGGTCCCGTCCGCAACGTCCTTGTACAATATCTCAAGGCCCGTGCCGGAAAGGCTCGACTCGTCCACGCAGAAATTGTGGTTGTGCTCGGCGGTGTATATCCTGGAAGTGACAAGATTGCGGATAGGGCGTCCGCCGTGGTGCCCGCACTTCATCTTGAAGGTCCTTGCCCCGCAGGCGGTGGCAATAAGCTGGTGCCCCAGGCTTGTTCCGGCCACGGGCAGCTTACCTATGAGGGCCTTTATGGTCTCGACCACAATGTCAACCTCGGCAGGATCCGACGGACCTCCGGCAACCAGGACGCTGTCCGGATTGAATGCGAGTATGTCCTCGGCGCCGGTGTTGAAAGGCACTACCGTGACGTTGCATCCGCGTTTGTTCAGAGCCGCAACGGTGCTGTGCTTGACTCCGCAGTCCAGCACGACTACGTCGTAGCTGTGCTGCGGTGTCCTGGAGAACCATCTCTTAGTGCAGCTTACCTTGCTTACTCCGCTCCCGTTCCTGTGATAGTTCCTGATGAGCGCCAAAGCATCCTCCGTGCAGGTGTCGCCGCTCACAATCGCCGCCATCATCGTTCCACGGTCGGAAATGATGTGGGTGAGCATTCTGGTGTCCAGCCCGGAAATGCCGGGTATACCGTGCTCCGCCAGGTCTTCCGACAAAGTCTTCGTGTAACGGAAATTGGAAGGAGCCTCACAACATTCCCTGACCACAAGGCCGGAAATGCCCTCGGCCCTGGACTCGTAGTCCTCGGCCATTATTCCGTACTGGCCTGCCAGAGGGTAGGTCATCACTACTATCTGTCCCTCGTACGAAGGGTCGGAAATGATTTCCTGGTATCCCACCATTGAGGTGTTGAACACGAGTTCCCCAACGATGGGGCCTGCGCATTCTCCGAATCCTGTCCCGGTGAATTCCCTTCCGTCCTCAAGGACAAGTTTCATTTTCTTGCTGTTATTCATTGTCGAAGGCATATACTGTTTTTCCCTTATATCTTGTTTCCAAACATCTGCCGTAAACCTCCCATCCGTCGAACGGGGTGGAGTGTCCCATTGATCTGAACCGGCTGCTGTCTATGGTCCATACGGCATCCAGGTCCATCGTTGCCGTGTCCATAGGGGCTTCGCCCAGTCTGAAACGCTTTCTTGGCGCAGTGCTCATAAGTTCCACGAGCCTTTCGAGGGTGATCACACCCTTGCGTACCAGGTAGGTGTACAGTACGGGGAAGGATGTCTCCAGCCCTACTATCCCGTTCGCGCTGCCCCTCAGGCCCAGCGATTTCTCGGCTGCGGTGTGGGGCGCGTGGTCCGTGGCAATCATATCTATGGTTCCGTCCAGGAGCCCCTGGATCAGGGCATCCCTGTCGTCGGGCATTCTCAAAGGCGGATTCATCTTGAAACGACCTTCGTCCCTGATTTCATTCTGCGTGAGGAGCAGGTAGTGTGGGGCGGTCTCGCAGCTTACGTCTACGCCGCTGCGCTTGGCCTGCCTTATTGCTTCAACGCTCCTGGCCGTTGAGATGTGGCATACGTGGTAGGCGCAGCCGGTGCGTGCGGCCAGCTCCAGGTCGCGTTCGATCTGCTTCCACTCGCTCTCGGGGGAGTCTCCGTAACGGTTGTCCTCGCAATGGGCCGCCAGTATGCAGTCAAGGGCCTTTGCGCTTTCCATTGCACGGAGCATCACGGCGCTGTCCTGGACCCCGCTGCCATCGTCCGAAAAGGCGACCACGCTGTCCTTCAGAGACTCGAAGTCTACCGTTTCAAGCCCTTTGCGGCCCATCGTTATGCTGGCATAGGGCAGAACCTGTATGCAGGCGTCGCGACGGATCAGTTCCAGTTCCTGCTCCAGATTCTCCCTGCAATCCGGAACGGGATCCAGATTAGGCATAGGGCAGATGCAGGTGTATCCGGCGCTCGCCGCGGCAAGGCTGCCGGTGCGTATCGTTTCCTTGTCCGGACGCCCCGGCTCCCTCAGGTGCACGTGGACATCTACAAAAGCGGGACAAACAATGACGTTTGCCCCGCTTTTGCGCATGATTATTTCTTTCCCGTATGAAGTCGTACATTTCATCGGGTTACAAATATAGGTATTCAGATTGAATTTCCGCAAAAAAATTGCTAATATTGCAACCTGTATGAAAACCCAAACCATTGACGGTGGCATTTATCGTCAGATGGTGCTTCTTGCAGCATCTAAACTGGACGCCAACCGAAAACTGGTCAATGACCTGAATGTCTTTCCTATCCCTGACGGGGACACTGGAGACAATATGTTTATGACTATCAATTCCGGGTGCGTTTCTGCTGCCCGGACCAACCTTGCAAATATATCAGAAGTTTCATCTGCAGTTTCTTCCGGAATGCTTCTGGGAGCCCGCGGCAATTCCGGAGTGATACTCTCCAGGATTTTCGCCGGGCTGGCCAAGGGGCTCTCCGGCAAGGATGCGGCAGACCTTGCCGATTGGAAGGAAGCGGCCCGGAGCGCAGTTTCCGAAGCATACGGGGCCGTAGCCGTTCCTGTCGAGGGAACAATGCTCACTGTGCTCAAGGATGCCGTCACTGCTGCCGCAGGGTCGGATGCCGACGATTTCCAGGGCTATTTCGCTGCTCTTGTGGATGAGTCGCAGAAATCCCTCGAACGCACGCCGGAACTTCTGGACGTGCTCAGGAACGCGGGGGTCGTAGACAGCGGCGGCGCCGGCCTGCTTTACATCTTCCAAGGAATGAAGGCGGCCGTGGACGGGGAAACTCTGGAAGCCCCTTCGGCGGGCGGAACGGCTCTGGAACCGCAGAGCGCGGACCTGGACGCATTCACCGAGGACAGCGTGCTGGAATACGGATATTGTACGGAATTCCTTCTCAGGCTGCAGAATTCCAAGGTGGACGTGAACTCTTTCGACGAGTCGGTGATACGCCATTACCTCGAGGGAGCCGGCGACAGCCTGGTATTCTTCCGTGACGGCAGCATAATCAAGGTGCACGTACATACCCGCACTCCTGGTGACATACTCAACACCTGCCAGCAGTGGGGTGAATATCTTACCATCAAGATAGAGAACATGACCCTGCAGCACCACGAGAACCATATGGAGCATCTTGCAGCACCCAAAGGCCCCAGAAGGGCGCAGGGCATTGTCACGGTGGCATCCGGCGACGGTCTTGTGAAACTCTTCTCCGACATGGGCGCCCAGGTCATAGAAGGCGGCCAGACCATGAACCCCAGCACTCAGGATTTCCTGCAGGCGTTCGATATGGTCAATGCCGGCAGGATATTCGTCCTTCCGAACAACTCCAACATAATAATGACGGCGCAGCAGGCTGCATCCATATATGACAAGTCAGAGGTGATAGTCCTGCCTAGCCGCACCATAGGCGGCGGGTACTGCGTGCTCGGATCCGTGGATTTCGCATCCGGCACTGCTCAAGAGATAGAGGCGCAGGCTCAGACGGTGCTGGACGGGGTTGTAACCGGAATGATATCGAAGGCCACCAGGACGACGGACCAGGCCGCCGAGGGCGATTTCATAGGCTTTACCGGCAAGGAAGAGATACTTGTATCGTCACCCGACAGGTCGGAGGCCGTAGCCGGACTGTGCGGGAGGATGGGCGCATCGGACTATGACGTCATCCTTATCGTCAAGGGCCGGGATGTCCCGGAAAGCGAGGCAAATGAATTGTATGAAAAGGTTCAGGCTGCATACCGCAGGTCGGAAATCGTCCTGGTAGACGGAGGACAGCCTGTATACGACTACATAATGGTATTCGAATAATGTGGACTTATTTTACAGATTCAGACTGTGACGTTACTCCGGAGGTCGCGTCACGTTATGGCTTCAAGCTCATAAGCATGCCATACAGCATCGAAGCCAAGACCATTTATCCTTACGAGGATTTCGACACGTTTGACTATAAGGCATTCTATGATATGCTCCGCGGCGGGGTCCTTCCGACCACAAGCGCAATAAGCAAGGAGAAATACATGGAATACTTCGAGCCGGAATTCGCCGCCGGGAACGACATCTTCTACGTACATTTCTCGGAAGCGATGACAATGACGTTCGGGAACATGCGCCAGGCTCTGGACGAACTTTCCCTCAAATATCCCGGCCGCCGTTTCCTGGATGTGGACACCAAGGGTATAACCATAGTCAGCTACCTGATATTCACCGAGATAGCAGAAATGCTCAAAGCCGGGAAAACCCCGGAAGAAGTTGTGGAGTGGTCCCGTACCCAGGTCGACAACTTTGCGCAGTACTATTTTGCGGATGACCTCAAGTTCTTCCGCCGCAGCGGCCGTGTGAGCGGCATAGCAGCCACGATGGGCGGGCTCATAGGCATACGTCCCATCATCCATATGACCGACGACGGAAAGATGGAAAGCATAGGCACGGAAAAAGGCCGCGCCAAGGCCATGGACAAGCTTCTTTCCAAAGTGGAAGAGCTGGGATTGGACGTTGCCTCCCACAAGATCATAATCGGGCACACGGACGCTCCGGAGTTCGCAGCTGAATTCGAAGGCATGCTGCGCGCCAAGTTCGGGCAGGACCTTGATATAGAAATCATAGTCACCAACCCTACCGCGGGCAGCCATTGCGGCCCCAACGGTATGGGCGTCGCGTTCCATTCTAAAGGAAGATAGTCATGATAGAAGTCAGGGAAGCGCTTTCGCGCAGGCAGCAGAAGGAATTCCTGGAATTCCCAAATCATCTGTACAAGGGCAATCCATACTACGTACCGCCGCTGTATCTGGACGAGAAAAAGATCTTCCGCAAGGATTATGTCTACTATGACACCTGCGAGGCAGTGTACTTCAACGCATACAGGGACGGCAGAATGGCCGGCCGCATAAGCGGCATCCTGCAGCGCTCCAGCAACGAAAAATGGGGGCAGAAGCGCGTGCGCTTCACAAGGTTCGACGTCATAGAGGATTTCGAGGTCGCAGCGGCCCTGTTCAAGGCCGTCGAGGACTGGGCCCGTTCCAAGGGTATGGAAGAGGTCTGCGGCCCTCTCGGCTTCTCGGACCTGGAAAGGGAAGGACTCCTGATCGACGGATTCGACCAGATGTCCACCTTCGAGGAGGCATATAACTACGACTATTATCCGAAGTTCATCGAGAAACTGGGCTACGCCAAGGAAGTGGACTGGGTGGAGAGCCAGATCCGGCCTTCGTCCGACCCCGGGACAAGGGCGGAACTCAAGTCCATGGCGGATTTCGTAAGCAGGCGCTATCATCTGAGGATAGGCGAGTCCAAGAATGCAAAAGACTTCCTGGCACGCTACAAAGACGGTTTCTTCGACATCCTGGACCGCTCGTATGAAAAGATCTACGGTACGGTTCCTTTTACGGAAGGGATGAAGAAGATGATGATAGACAACTTCAACCTCATCATAGACACCAGATTCGTAGCCGCAGTCCTCAATGAGCAGAACCGCGTGATAGCGATGGGAATATGCTTCCCTTGCATCGCAAAACCTATGCAGAAGTGCGGAGGCCATATCACCCCGTGGAACCTGCCGGGCCTGCTGCGCGCCATCAAGAAGCCGGAGGTGATAGATTTCGGCCTTATAGGAGTAGATCCCGAATATGCCAACCGCGGCGTCAGCGTGATACTTGCCAACGGCATTTCCGAAATGCTTTCGAAGCCGGGCATCAAGTATGCGGACACCAATCTCAACCTCGAAGACAATGCCGAGATACTGAACCTTTGGAAGAGGTTCGATGCCCGCCGGAACAAGCGCCGCCGCTCGTATTTGAAGAAACTGGTATGATCAAGATAGTAGTAGACTGCTTTGGCGGGGATCACAGCCCGCAGGCGAACATAGACGGCAGCCTTGCCGCCCTGGAGCAGTTCCCGGACCTTTACCTGATACTTACGGGAGATTCATCCGCCATCACGGCGGAACTCTCCGGAAAGCGCTACGACTCCTCCAGGCTGGAGATTGTCCACGCCCCGGAGGTGATAGGCTGCGACGAGAAGCCCACGGATGCCATACGGCTCAAGCGCGAAAGTTCCATGGTTCGCGCCATAAGGATACTCAGGGATTCTGACGACGTGTCCGGAATGGTGAGCATAGGTTCCACCGGAGCTCTCGTAGCTGGGGCGCTTACCCGTCTGGGAATGCTGGAGGGTGTGATACGTCCGGCCTTCTGCCCTATACTCCCGACTATGGACGGGGGAGTTGTGGGAATCTGTGACAGCGGCGCCAACGTGGAGGTCACTTCCGCCCATCTGAAGCAGTTCGCCATTATGGCCAGCCTTTACCTCGAGAACGTTTACGGAGTCAGCAGCCCGCGCATAGCCCTGCTCAACGTGGGCAAGGAGTCCGAGAAAGGGGACGATATGCGGCGAGAAGCCTATAAGAAGATTTCCGAAGTTCCTGTCGTGAACTTCGTGGGCAATATGGAGAGCCGGGACCTTTTGAGCGGATCCTACGATGCGGTGGTCTGCGACGGGTTCAGCGGCAACGTCCTGGTCAAGACCACGGAAGGAACGGCGCTGGAACTGCTGGGCAAGGTCAAGGAAATGATATATTCCAAGCCCGTGTACAAACTCGGGGCCTTGTTACAGAAGAAGATGTTCGCCGACCTCAAGTCGATGATGAACTACCAGAACTATGGCGGCAGCGTGCTCATAGGCACCCGCAAGGTGGTTGTCAAGGGACACGGCAGCAGCAGGGCAGTTGCAGTGCAGAAATGCATAGAGCAGGCATACCGTATGGAGGAAAGCTCGCTCAACAGCAAGATAGAGGAAGCCCTGGACAAATACGATCATTACGAATAATAACCATATCATGTTTGAAGAAGTACAAGCAATACTTGCGAAACAGCTTCGCATAGACCCATCCACAATCACGCCGGAATCCCGCATCAAGGCGGACCTTGGTGCGGATTCCCTGAACATCCTCCAGCTTCTTATGAAGATAGAGGATGATTACGGCATTATGATTCCGGACGAGAAACTCGCCGAATTCGAAAAAGTCAAGGACGTGGTTGCTTTTCTGGATTCGAACAAGACAGAAGCGACTGGCTGCGGGCGATGAACTCCGAGAGGGCCTTGCCCTTGAGCATTCCGTTGGAAAGGAGGGCGAGGTCGATGACCTGGTGAAGGAGTTCCTCGGTGTTCTCACGGTCTGCCCATATCTTTGCTACGAGAGGGTTCTCCATATTAACCTTGACGTTGTATGACTGAGGCATCTCCCCGTAGAAATTCATTCCTCCGCCCATTGCGGACATCTCTCTCCAGCGGCGCATGAACTCGTTCTGGGTTATGAGTACCGGAGCAGCTGTCTCGCCGAGGTTCTCGGCCTCTATCTGGTATTCATTGCCTTCCGGAAGTGCGGACTTGAACAGTGAATCCAGGGCCTTCTTGTCATCCTCGGAGAGTTCCGGCTTCACCTTGTCCTGCGTAGGGATGAGGTTGTCCACCGTGTCGGAATCTACTCTTGCAAAGCGGCAGTCCTTGATCTTCTGCTCCAGCAGGTTCACGAAATGGCTGTCGAGTTCGCAGTCCATCAGCAGGACGTCGTAGCCCTTGTTCTTCGCTGCCTCTATGAAACTGTACTGGGCATCGACGTCGGTTGCGTACAGATACACCACCTTCTTGTCCTTGTCCGTCTGAGCTCCTTCGATTCCCTTGCGATAGTCCTCAAGGCTGAAGTACTTGCCTTCGGTATTCTTGAGGAGGGCGAAGCCAAGTCCTCTTCCCGCGAATTTCTCGTCTGAAAGCATTCCGTATTCGATGAAGAGCTTGATGTTGTCCCACTTCTGCTCGAACTGGCTGCGCTGCTCCTTGAAAATATCTTCCAGCCTGTCGGCCACCTTCTTGGTGATGTAGGTGCTGATCTTCTTGACGTTGGCGTCGCTCTGCAGGTAACTGCGGCTCACGTTCAGAGGTATGTCCGGAGAGTCTATCACGCCGTGGAGCAGGGTAAGGAAGTCCGGAACTATGTTGTCCACGTGGTCGGTGACGAACATCTGGTTGCAGAACAGCTGGATCTTGTTCTTGTCTATGGACATCCTTTCCTTGATCTTAGGGAAGTATAGAACACCGGTAAGGTTGAACGGGTAGTCCACGTTCAGGTGAATCCAGAACATAGGATCCTCTTCCATCGGATAGAGGGCCTTGTAGAAGTTGAGGTAATCCTCGTCCTTGAGTTCGGATGGAGTCCTGGTCCATACGGGATCTATGGAATTGATTACGTTGTCTTCGTCGGTCTCGACTGATTTGCCGTCCTTCCACTCGGTCTTCTTGCCGAAGGTGACGGGAACCGGCATGAACTTGCAGTACTTGTTCAGAAGCTGCTCTATCCTGCCCTTGTTGCCGAACTCCTTGGCCGATTCATCGTCCAGGTGAAGCGTAATGGTGGTTCCGCGGTCTTCTTTCTTTCCTTCTCCCATAGAGTACTCCGGGGAACCGTCGCAGCTCCATTTCACTGCCTTGGCGCCTTCCTTCCAGCTCAGGGTTTCGATGGTCACCTTGTCCGCCACCATGAATGCCGAGTAGAATCCAAGGCCGAAGTGGCCTATGATGCTGCTCATCTGGTCTTTATATTTCTCCAGGAATTCTCCTGCGGACGAGAATGCTATCTGGTTGATATATTTGTCGACCTCTTCCTCGGTCATACCGATTCCGTTGTCGATGATCTTGAGTGTTTTCTTGCCCTCGTCCAGCTTGATCTGGACCTTGAGGTCTCCCAGTTCGCCTTTGAATTCGCCGCTGGAGGCCAGAGCCTTGAGTTTCTGGGAAGCGTCGACCGCGTTCGCCACAAGTTCGCGGAGGAAGATTTCGTGGTCGCTGTAAAGGAATTGTTTGATGACAGGGAAGATGTTTTCCGTAGTTACACCTATCTGTCCTTTAAGAGTCTTGGTTGCCATAGTATATCAGTTGTTTGTTTCTTTGCCGGCGGCAGCACTGACCACTCCCGGGAATCCTCCCCACTCCGTGGGTCCCCTCCCTATTCGGGAGCCAAGTCCCCGGGCGTGGTCAGTGCCGCCGCGAACGATTTCTTCTAACGTCACCCTGAACAACGTCATGCTGAACTTGTTTCAGCATCTGTTTCAGGGTCTCTAAAGAAAAGCAATCAACTACCGTTCCAGTGACAATTTGTCACTATTTATAAAGGAAGCGCTTGATACTCATCTTTGGGGTTTTCTCGAACGGCTCGCTTACAACCTCCACCTTGGTGATGCGGCTGTACTGAGGCATCTGGCGGTTGACGCTTATGCGTATGTTTTCCGGTATGTCGGAAGCGGCCTCGTCATCCAGTCCGGCCTTCTTGACGGCGGCCTGGTCCAGATATATGAGAGCCACCAGCTTGGAGGCCCTGTCAAGAACCAGGGACTCGGCCACGAAAGGCTCGGCATTGATGACGGCTTCTATCTCTTCCGGATAAATGTTCTGCCCGCTGGCGGAAAGGATCATCGTCTTGCACCTTCCCTTGATGAAGATGTTGCCGTCCTTGTCTATGATGCCCAGGTCTCCGGTGCGCAGGAATCCGTCGTCGGTAAAAGCGTTCGCGCTTGCCTGAGGATTGTTATAATAGCCGCTGCAGATGTTTGCGCCCCTGGCAAGTATCTCGCCGGCAACGTGCTGTGGGTCTTCGGAATCGATACGTATTTCGCAGCAGGCCACACTCTTGCCGCAGGACCCCGGAACATAGGACGTCCAGTCCTCGTACCCGAGCAGAGGCGCGGCCTCGGTCATACCGTAACCCACCGTGTACGGCAGGCGCATGCGATGGAAAGCCTTGTCCACCTCGGGACTCAGGGCGGCGCCTCCCATTATGAAATGGCGCACCTTGCCGCCGAATGCCTCCATCAGTTTACGGCCAATCTTGCGGTACAATGCCCCTCCGGCAACAGGGATGCCCAGCAGGAGCTTCATATACCACCTGCTCACCAGCGGCCTTATGCTGGATTTGTATACCTTCTCCATCACCAGAGGCACTGTCACCACCATAAAAGGACGTATGTCCTGCATGGCCTTGAGCAGCAGGCTCGGAGATGGGGTCTTTCCGAAGTAATATATCGTAACTCCCTGGCTTATAGGGAACAGGAATTCGAATGCAAGACCGTAAATATGGCCCATCGGCAGCATTGACACCAGGGTGTCGTCGGCGGAGCAGCTTACCCTGCTGGTTGCGAAATCTATCATGGCGCTGAAGCACTCGTACCGCAGCATCACACCCTTCGGAGCGCTGGTGGTTCCGGACGTGTAGTTTATCACAGCAAGGTCGGAATCGTTCCCGGTAGGGAAGCGGAGGTTGTCGCGGCCGAATCCCATAGGGAACTTGCGGTCGAACGACTCGCTGATTCCGTCAAAAGCCTTGCGGACCGATTCGTCGGCGGCATACAGCAGGGTGAAATCCGCGCAGTTGACCACGGCCTTGAGCCCCGGTATGCCGTCCGGGTCCATCTTCTCCCAGATATCCTTGTCCGTGAACAGCATCACGCTGCCGGAATGGTTTACCAGTCCCGCTGCGGTAGACGGCAGGAAATCGCTGAGGATAGGCACTACGACCGCCTGGAAAGTGTTTATGGCCAGAAAGCTGACCGCCCATCGGGCACTGTTGCGGGCGCACAGGGAAATCTTGTCCCCCTTGCGTATCCCGGCGTTCTCAAAGAAAATATGAAACTTCTCTATGTTCAAGGCAACCTGCTCGAACGTGAATTCCTCTCCCTTGTAGTTGCACAGTGCAGGATTGTTCCAATTGTTCTTGAAAGTGTCCTGCATTATGGAAAGATAGTGTGTGTACATATTCTTTGTCATTTCCTTATGCAAAAATAATTTAATTTCCGATATTTGTGCAGATTACATACCAAGTTGTGTCTATGAAAACCCCGATAGTAGCACTCATCTACGATTTTGACGGGACTCTCTCCCCGGGCAACATGCAGGAATTCGGCTTTATCCAGGCAGTCGGCCAGACTGCCGGAGAATTCTGGGACAAAAGTAATGCCATAGCGATAGGTCAGGACGCCAGCAACGTTCTTTCCTATATGAAACTTATGTTCGACGAGGCCCACAAATCCGGTATCCGGCTCCGCAAGGAGGAATTCCTCAAGTTCGGGAAAGACATAGAACTGTTCGATGGTGTGCGCGAATGGTTCGGCCTGGTCAACGACTACGGCCGCCGCAAGGGAGTCCGGGTGGAGCATTACATCAACTCCAGCGGCCTCAAGGAAATCATAGAAGGCAGCCCCATAGCGGGGGAGTTCAAGCATATCTT
>JAKSKG010000008.1 GCA_024401805.1 Bacteroidales bacterium | reverse complement strand
TTTCGGGCATACAGGCCATAGTTGAAGATCAACGCAGATTCTTCCGCACCGGAGCCACACTTGACATAAAATGGAGGCTGAGTCAACTGCGCAAGCTGCGCGACGCCGTCATCGCCCACGAGAAGGAGTTCGAGGACGCCCTGCAAATGGATTTGGGGAGAAACGCTACCGAGGCCTATCTCTGCGACATAGGCCCGGTTGTAGTTGAAATCAACGAGATACTCCGCGGACTCCGCCGATGGTCCCGCCCGGAAAAGCATTTCAGCGGCCTGATGTGTTTCCCGAGCCTCATAACCAAGGTATACAAAATACCCTACGGTGTCACTCTGGTGATAAGCCCTTTCAATTTCCCGATACTGCTGACATTGGGAGTTGTTGCGGCCAGCATCTGCGGAGGGAATACCGTAGTAATAAAGGCCAGCGCAAAGTCCGCCAACTGCACGAAGGTAATGAAGGCGTTCATTGCCGATGTTTTCCCACCTGAATACGTAACCCTGATAGATGGCGGGCACGATGTTGCCGACATGTGCCTGGAGCAGCGCTGGGACAAGATCTTCTATACCGGCTCACCCAAGGTGGGCAGGCACGTTATGGCAAAGGCGGCCGAAAATCTGACTCCTGTCGCTTTGGAACTCGGAGGCGAGACGGGGAACTGGTGCATCGTGCGCAAGGATGCCGACATCAGAGATGCAGCACGCAAGATTGCTTTCTTCAAACTCTGCAATGCCGGCCAGATATGCATCAATATCAATCAGGTCGCAGTCGCGCGGGAGGTTGCGGATGACTTCATCGAGGCCCTCAAAAACGAATTCACCAGACAGATTGGCGAAAATGCGCAGGACAATACGGAATATCCGAAACTCATCACGTCTCTGGCATACGAGAAATGTGCTTCCCTGGCCGATGAATACCGTGACCGCATAGTATTCGGCGGACAGGGCAACGCTTCTGCACAACGCTATGCCCCGACCGTCATCTATCCCGTCGATGCAAATGAAGACATAGTACAGAAAGAGCTGTTCTGCCCCTTGCTCCCGATAGTCCCGTTCGAGGACAAGGACATCGATACGATTCTTGACATCATCGAAAGCCGGGAACATCCTCTTGCCCTGTACCTGTTCACCAGGAACATAAGATGGGCAGAAAAGGTTATGAGCACGCATCAGTACGGAGGCGGCTGCATCAACGAGGTATGCGTGCACCTGATGGTCAAGGGAGTACCTTTCGGAGGCGTGGGCCATTCCGGAATGGGAGCCTATCACGGAGAATGGGGCTTCCGTGAATTCACACACGCATCAACCGTCCTGAAAGGGAGCACCCATTTGAACCTCTCACTCCGGGAACATCCATACCGGGACAAGAAGATCCTGCCTCTGCTCCGCCTCCTGGAAAAGTAAGCGGCTATTCGGGGAACTCTATTTCACCACGAGGCGGAATTCCGCCTCGGCAGGATAGTGATCGGAGAGCTGGCTTCCGTCCGTATCGATAAAATCCGAAACGTTGTCCATTGAGACGACTTCCAGCCTGACTGGAGACGCATCCCTGTTAAGGAACAGAATCTTGTCAAGCTCCTCACGGGTTTCAACAGGTCTTTGATTCATACCCTGGACACCATACTCCGGATAAGTGCCGCCGTTGCAGCACTCGACCCAGGCATCCCTGACGCTGATTCCCTTCATAGCATTGAGTTTGTCAATGAACAGAGCCTTGAAATTGTCACGGTAATATTTGGTGTTCCAGTCTCCCATCATGATCAGAGGAGCAGTGGAATCCAGCCCCTTGACAAAGTCCAGAACCTGGGCGTAACCGTTTTCACGGGCCTTGATATCCTCCGCCTCATCTCCTGCATCGGCGTGAAGTATAATGAAATCCACCTGAGCGGAAATCCCATCCTTGTTCACGGCCACCTTGTAATAGCGGAAGCCTTTCTTGGTAAGTCCGTCATTGTCGTTGGAATAATAGCCGTAAACGGCGTTCGAGTTCCAGGAGACGATCTTCTCACCGCTCATCGAAAAGCAATCGCTCTTCACTCCGAACTCCAGCCCGTCGATGGCAAACAGAGGCTGCTGAATAAGAGCCTTGGCCACAAGGGCGACATACTCGAGCCCGTCGGCCTCGAAACCGCCCTGATATTTGCCCCTGGAATAACCGTCGAGACAGGACCATACCTCATTATGATAGTTGAAGTCTTCGTTGAATCCGAACACATCCCAATGCTTGTCGGCAATTGCCTTGCTGAGAGCCTTTGAGCCCTCTACTCCTGGACCTTCCTCATTGATATAGACATTGTAATCGTCATCCACCCTTACTCCGGAAATATCGAGGCTCTTTACAAAGCGTCCGATAATGGAACCAAGAGGGAGCGACACAGGCAGACCATCCACGTTGAAGGTGGCAACCTTGAGCCCCGTGCTCCTGTGAATATCGAAGGAAGCCCTCGTGATGGTGCTTCGCCTTATTACAAGCTTGCCGTTCTTCAATGACTTGCTGTCGATCAGTTTGCCGTCACTGTCCTTGAATCTGATGCAGATATTGGAATAGCCTGCAGCATTCTCCGGCATCGCAATATGGAACCGCACCCCCGATGTGGTATCGAGAGCCACAGGATTACCGCAAGTCAGAGTTATCGCAGAGGAGAGCTCGTCGGCAGTGACTTCAACTGACTTGACCTTGATATCGGACGAGCCTTTCACCGTAAGACGGAGCAGTCCACCCACGTTGGTGAAATGCAGGTCGCTGATTCCAGCGCCGGAAACCACGGCCTCCGCCTTCATAGGAGAGCCGATGACATTGTCCTGAACATAAACCTGTTCATTCACCCAACCGCTGCCGCCGTATGATGCCGGATAATATGCATAATGGTTTCCGGCTGCGGGAGCAACTCCGGAAACAAGCTGGAAAGAACCGTCGGCTGTCCCCTCTCCGGACTGGAGCCGGAAAATCTTTCCGTCTATCGAAATCTCATCGGCACTCTGCCACAAAACGGCATACCCGGACTCGTCGTCACCGGAAAGCGCCGCCCTGGTACCGGCGGGCTCCGTAGTCGCCCGTACAACCAGTTTACCATTGTATATTCTTTCCGGGATTAAATCCGCCGTACAGGATGCAAGCAGAGCCACCGTAGCGGATTCAAGCAGGATTGCAAGTATATTCTTCTTCATATTCCGCCCTCCTATTCCCAAAAATCATTAGGATACACAAGATCGTCACCGGTACTGAACGACTCGGTACCGTCGGACAGGCACAGCACTGCCGTCCACACCAATTCAATTTCCGCACTCTGCGGATGCTGATACTTTTCCTTAATCATAATACACTACTGAAGTATTTCAAAATCAAAAGATAAGAAGAATGAATCCTGTCACAAGGGCAACAATAAAATTTACACCCTTTGAAACGATGAAAGATTTCCTGTCCTCTGCAAGCAGAGGCAATGCAGAATGGCCATCCTGGCTGATGCAACTTGCTACCAGAACCGGAAGAGGAACTATACCGGTAGCGAACAGGGTTACAAACACAAGATGAGGTCCCGATTCCGGAATAATTCCCACTGCGGCTGCAATTACAACCATCAGCAAGGCATTGTCACTTATCCAGGATGAAATGTCCACGAAATTCAGGATAACTGCAATGAATGCGAGCGTACCGGTCGTCCATAGGAAAATTTTCGGAAGGTGTTCGCAGACAACGTGGTGCCACAGATGTTCCTGAACAAAATGATCGCTTGCAAAAACAGCCATCACAAGAACGGAAACCCCGAAAACTGCAAAAAGGACATTCATCCAGTCCTCGCTCAAAAGGTTAATGTTGCCCAACAGGTATTCTGCCTGTACAGCGTCACCCTGATGCTCCTCTTCCAGAATGCCGAAGCACAATGCCACAAGGAACAGGCCTACACCCAGAAGAATGAACAGTCTCTTCCATCCGAAATGGCGTTCCCCCTTTATATTGTCCTCGTGATGAGTGACATAATTATCGTCGCAGCAGGGAATCTTGTTGACGGTTTTATGAAAGGCATCGATGACAAGACCCGTCAGAACCGCCAGCACAAGCAGTCCCAGCATAATGACAACGGCCTTGCGCGGTATCATGGCCAACATCACGAAGGACTCGTCTCCGGAAGAAGCTATCATCATAGCGATCAGCGACCCGAAGCTCACGATGCCGTGAGTATACATGGACACCACGGCAAAGCCTCCCATACACCCGGGAACCGCCCCGAGCAGGGCACATATTATGACCTGCAAGGGGCCTGAATCCCGTAATTTCCCGGTAAAACGACCATTCGACCAGACATTGAAACACTCTATCAACATCATCATCACCGTTACAAGTCCCGTGACAAGAACGGCATTCGCCAAAATCTCTGATATCCGGCCCAAAATCATCTGCTCCTAATTCTCTGCCACACTGATCTTTGCACACCAGCCACCGCCGGGTGCCATATGAACCTGCACCTTTCCGTCAGAAGGAATGGACGTGACGACTTTCTTGTAGTCGCTCGCAATGACGTCTGCGTTTGCTCCGTCACGGAATATCTGTACGACCGCGTTCTTATAATATGGGATGAAAGAAAGATCCAGCGTAACGGTACGTTCTGTCCAGTCCGTAAGGGCTCCTACATACCAGGTCGATCCGGACCTCTTGGCCATAACGATATATTCGCCCACCTTTCCGTCAATTCCTATGGTCTGATCCCATACAGTCGGGATATTGGCAATGAATTCAAGGCATTCAGGCTCCTGCCTGTAATTGGCCGGACCGTCGCAAAGCATGTTCAGCGGAGAATCGAAGACAACGTACTCGGCAAGCTGGCGGCATCTTGTTCCCTGGCTCATAGGTTCCGTGTAGATTCCTCTGAAATTGGCCTTGGTACCGTTGTGCATTGCACCCTGCGTATAGTCCATAGGACCTGCCGCCATCCTTATGAAAGGAATGGTCACGTCATAGGTAACCTGGTCGAATGTCAGATGATCGGCCCATTTTGTCTGTTCAAGACCGTATACGGCCTCGATGTTGATAACGTTAGGGTATGTCCTGTGCAGTCCGGTAGGCTTGAATGCTCCGTGGAAATCCGCCATAAGATGGTACTTTGCACAGGTACGGGCCGCAGCTTCGTAGAAGTCCACGATTTCCTGGTCATCCCTGTTCATGAAGTCGATCTTGAAGCCCTTGACTCCCATTGCAGAATACTCCTTGCATGCCTTCTCCATATCTTTTTCGAAGGCTTTGTATCCGGCCCAAAGTATAAGGCCTACACCTTTTGACCCGGCGTATTCACAAAGCTGTGGAAGATTGATTTCAGGGACCACCTGGAACAGGTCTGCCTTCATGTTGACAGCCCAACCCTCGTCAAGTATTACATACTCGATGCCGTTCTCCGATGCAAAATCGATGAAATGCTTGTATGTGGCATCGTTGACTCCCGCTTTGAAATCTTCTCCACGTACATACCAGTTGTTCCACCATTCCCAGGCAACCTTTCCAGGTTTTACCCAGGACCAGTCTGTTTCAGGGTCGCAAGGAGTGGCAAGACGGTATACCATATCGTTGTTTGCCATCTGTACGTCCGTGCGGCTTACGGATATGATTCGCCAAGGGAAGGCTCTGCCTCCGTCACACTCTGCAATATGGTCCTTGAATGAATCCACGATCATCTGGAGGTTGTTGTGCCCGCCCTGATGCTGGGTCTCGGGAACAGGAGCAAAGACTCCGTCAAGAGAGCTGTCGCCATCTGCATTGCTGAGGTAAAGACCCGGATAGCTCAACAGGTCGGCCTCCATAATGCAAAGCTTTACACCATTGGCTGCATCGACCATAACAGGCAGAAAGGCAAGACGTGTAGCATCCCAGTCCTCTACCTTGAAGGTGCTGTAAATGTTCTCGAAAGAATTGAAGAACTGGGTCTGGAAGCTGTCATTGTCTGCAGCGACATAGGAAGCGCGGCATACCGATCCTTCGGGAACGTTGATGTCCACCTTTTCGGAGACAACGTTGAAAGCATCCTTTGACGTAGAAACGAAGCGATATGCCATTCCGTCATTATACAGACGGAAAATGACGGAATACTTGCGGAACCACAGTGTAAGTTCGTTGAAATTGTCATCAACGAAAGCTTTCTTGTAATTGAGAGCCTGGATAGGACTGTTTACGGAACGTCTGGAGACCCTCAGAAGCATATCGCCACAACCAAACCGATCTCCGTTGTCAAGGACCATGTTCAGCTGCGACGGACCTTCCAGAACATTGCCTCCGTCTGAAAGCACGTAGGTCATAGGTTTGTCGGCGCTGACCGTAACAGTCAGCTTTCCGTCAGGAGAAGCCAGTGTATAATCCCTGGCCATGACTCCGGCCTGCCCGGCAAGAATCACAGCTGCAACGGCAGCAAAAAATCTACAAGCTGTTTTCATATATCAAAAGAAATTATTTCAACGTACATATAAACCTTGACTGATTGTCCTGATATTCAACAGCTATGTCAGAGCAGAATCCGGCAAGGAAATCCTTGTGAGACTTGTTCTCTTCACTGTCTATGAAATCTTCCGGCAATGTACCAGGAACATAGACTCTGACCTGTTTGATGTTGCTCTTTTCGGAATAAGCCACCTTTACAACAGTATCTTTGACAGGGCCCAAAAGTTCGAGGCAACGGTTGAGTACCTCCTGTATCCTGTTGGAATCTTCTTCCGATATGCCATATTTCTGGCAGAAGCCGTATATCTTTCCGGAAAGCTCGTAACGGTCATATTTGCTGCTGGCAATGTCATATCGGCATTCCCTGATCTGATTGATGAACTTTCTGGTAAGCAGTTTCTCCGGATGATCGAATATCTGTTCAGGAGAACCGTCCTCATAGACATAACCCTGGTTCATAAAGAACACACGGGTGGAAACTTCGCGGGCGAAGCGCATTTCGTGAGTGACTATCACCATAGTCATTCCCTGCCTTGCAAGGGTCTTGATAACTCCAAGCACCTCACTTACCATAGTAGGATCAAGGGCGGAAGTAGGTTCGTCGAAGAGGATTATCTCCGGTTCCATTGCAAGGGCTCTGGCTATTGCCACCCTCTGCTTCTGCCCTCCGGAAAGCTGCTCGGGAAGGTAATCCGCCTTCTCGGCAAGTCCTACAAGGTCAAGAAGTTCCGTAGCCTTGGCGACGGCCTCTTCCCTGCTCTTGCCAAGAAGTTTGACAGGCGCGTAAATTATATTTTCGAGAACTGTCTTGCCATTGAAAAGGTTGAAGGACTGGAACACCATACCCATCTTCCGCCGCAGTGCCGGCACGTCCGTTCCCGGAGCCAATATGTCCTGTCCGTCGATAAGGATACTGCCGGAATCGGGTCTTTCCAAAAGGTTGAGACAGCGGAGGAAGGTGCTCTTCCCGGTACCGGACGGCCCTATGACGCTGATCACCTCACCTTTGCGTATCTCGGCATTGACATCCTTGAGCACATCGAGCGTACCGCCGAAAGTCTTGCGAAGATGCTCCACCCTGATGATGACGTCCTCCCCGTCCCGGGAGGCCGCATCCACTGGAGTTTTCCTCTTCCTGATTCTGTTTCCAGCGGCCAGCGCACTTACAGCCAATGCGGCGGCAAAGCCGGCGAACCAACCCCAAGGGAAGCCCTTGCTCTCGGACACAGGCGCTTCTTCATGTATTTTGAAAGTATATACGAGTCTGCTCTCGAAATAAGGAACCAACTGAACCATCTTCTCACGCTCGGCAGTCTGTGATATGGCAGAAACCGCCATATCCGTCTTACCAGTGATTATTCCAGGCATGATGGCACCAAAGTCTACTGTCTGGAAGATGACCGGACGGCCCACGTATGCAGCGAATTTCCTGATCAGTTCAGGTTCATAACCGGCATGGTCGCCGTCTTTCATATAATTCAACGGAGGCATCGTAGGCATTACCATGACACGGAAAGGTTTTCCGGAAACCGGAACCTCGACATCAACATAACTGTTCTCGTAATCCACTTTCATCCATCTGTCTATCATCTCGGCATTCTCGCCGGACTCTTCCAATTCCGAAATGAATTTTCTGAATTTTACGGCAAGGTCATTGTCGTTGAGATTGAAGCAGGCAGCGATAGGCATTGCAGGAAGCTTGCATTCGGCGATGGTAAGTTCAGGATGATCCCGCAGCGGCTGCAGAACCAGGATGTCGTCCAAAAGTGCCGCGTCCACCTTGTCCATGAACAAAGCCTGGAGCGCATCAACGTCATTGTTGAAAGAGAATACGGTGCCAGGGCCGCAGTTGTCCATAAGGTATTGCTCTGCAATGGAGCCGAGTATTACGGACACGGGACGGCCTAACACGTCCTCTTCACAGGTTATCATTCCCTTTGGCTCATTGGCAGTGCAGGACAATGTCATTATGGAAACCAGAGGAATGGCCAGCATTGAGGCATTCAGCTTGCGATGACGCGGCTTGGACAGTTGTCTGAGAAGTACTCCGATAAGCCAGGCTATAAGGAAATAGACCACTGCCACTGTAATGAGAGGGAAAAAGGCATCGAAAGTACGCGCACGTATGATGTCGGAGGCCTTGGTCATGTCAACCACCGCTACATAGCCCACTATTGACGTACTCTTGAGCAGGCTTACGACCTCGCCCTGATACACCGGAATCATATTCTTCACAGCCTGCGGAAGGACTATCCTAAGGAAAGTCTGAGTCTTGCTGAATCCCAGGGAAAGACCCGCCTCGGTCTGGCCACGGTCCACGCTCTGTATATTGGTACGCAGCATCTCGCATATATATGCAGCAGTATTCATCGAGAAAGTGATGATTGCAACCAGGACTCCCGTAGCGTTGACAGGCGCCAGCACTATGTAGTACATAATCATCAGCATCACCAGGACCGGTGTGCCCCGCATGATTTCGATATATGCCTTGGCAATCGAACTCACCCAATTCCTCCTGCTCATCCTCATCCAGCATACAAGCCCGCCGAGCAAAGTGCCAAGCAACACTGCAAAGACGGTGATGACCATAGTGGTCTTGAGGCCGTCCAATATAAAGACGTACCTGTTTTCCTGAATGAAGTTCAGATAGAAAGAATCTGCAATTTTCTGCCAGATTGTGGTTAGGATCATTTTACTCATCTTACATACTTATATTCTACAAATATACGATAATTTGATTACTTTTGCCCAGATATAACCAACTCGCTGTATGCAGCATATAATCAACCACTTTACAGACAACGATCTGTATACCTTCACCTGCCAGTACTACATATTGGAAACATATCCCCGCGCCGAGGTGGAATATACTTTCTTCGACCGCAACCATCAGAAATACCCTGCCGGATTCGCCGCTCTTCTGCAGGAAGAGGTCGATCACATGAAAGACGTAGTGATCACGGACCAGGAAATAGAATTCATGAAAACCAGATGCAACTTTCTGCCGCTGTGGTATTTCACCTTCCTCAGGGGATACAGGTTCAAGTCAAAGGAAGTAAGCATCTCTCAGGACAGCGAAGGCTATCTGGATATAAAAGTACACGGGAAATGGTTCTCGGCAATCATGTGGGAGATGCCGTTGCTCTCGAGCATCAGCGAGCTCATGCACCGCCTGAACGGCGACCTTGACAAATACGATGCCGCCGCGGAAGAGGAAAAGGCCAGAAAGAAAGCGATACGGATTTTCGACGGAGGGCTCGTTCTCGGAGATATGGGGACACGCCGTAGGCTGAGTTTCGCACATCAGGACATGGTCATCAGGGTCATGAAGGAAGTGTGGGAGTCACGCAGGCACTGGAACGGAAAATTCACAGGCACCAGCAACGTATGGCTGGCAATGAAATACAACCTTGTTCCCCTTGGTACGATGTCGCATCAGCTGATCAGCTTTGAAGAAAACGTGAGCGGACTTTTCGAATGCAATTTCAACGTGATGAAAAAGTTCAGCGACGTATATGACGGAGACAACGGGATATACCTGTACGACTGCTTCGGAGACAAGGTTTTCTTCGGCAACCTTTCAAAGCGTATGGCTATGATGTACAAGGGTCTGAGGGTGGACAGCGGAGACGAGTTCGAACAGACCGAGAAGATCATCGCAAAATACCGGGAACTTGGAATCGAGCCTCAGACCAAACAGGTCTGCTTCAGTAACGGACTCAACATCGAAAAAGCGCTTGAAATCCACGAATACGTAAACGGAAGAGTACAGGACTCTTATGGAGTGGGGACATTCCTGACCTGCGACGTCGACGGATGCGAGCCAATGAACATAGTCATCAAATTGACTCGCGGACGCATCACGGAAAACCGCGAATGGCACGACTGCGTCAAACTGTCCTGCAATACTACGAAAACGCTTGGAAATCCCGACAAATGCCGTTATCTGCTGGGACTGCTGGGAGAATGAGACTCACTTGACCGGTTCCATATGAACCGCAACGTGGGTGGAGCTGCCGAACTTCTGCTTCAGGGCCCTCTCTATCTGCGTCGCTCTTTCGTGTGACTCTCTGAGGGTGACGTCTCCGTCCATGCGGACGTGGACCTCTATGGCGATTTTATTGCCTATCTTGCGTGTCTTGAGGTTATGAGGGTCGAAGACATCGCCGAAACCTCCTATCACCTCCAGAATTTCGTTTTCGGTTTTCTCCGGAAGGGAGGCTTCCATCAATTCGCTCACCCCGCCTTTGAGCAGGTCTATGCCTACCTTGACGATAAAGAATCCTACTACAACTCCGGCAATGGGATCCAGGACAGTCCAGCGGCCTCCCAGAAGAACGGCTCCACCTATGCCAAGAGCGGTGCCTACCGACGACAAGGCATCACTGCGGTGATGCCAGGCATTGGCCACAACGGCCTGTGAATCAAGTTTCCTTCCCTGAAATGCCGTATAACGGAAAACGGCTTCCTTAACCACAACGGAAATGACTGCGGCCCAGAATGCAAGCATCCCGGGAACCTCGACATCGCCTCCTTTCAGCCACAGGACCAGTTTCCCGACCCCGTTATAAATGATCATCGCAGCGACACCCAGCAACGCGATTCCTATCAAGGTAGTGGCGAGAGTTTCATATTTCCCGTGCCCCCAATCGTGGTCCTTGTCTGCAGGCTTGCTGCTCAGGCGCACAAAGACAATGACAATTATGTCTGTGACGAAATCGGACAGAGAATGAACCGCATCGGCAATCATTGCGGCACTGTGTCCGAAAATGCCGGCAATGAACTTGAAAACAAGCAGGGCCGCATTTGCGACCCCGCCCACTATGGTAACGCCATATATCTTTCGCTCTCTTTCCATAGAGAGAAGAATACTATCTGTTCGAGATGATTACAGAACGGCTGCACTCCTCGTCAGAGAAGAACATATAGTCAACTCCACCGTAATAATCAACCTCAAGCTGAGTAGGATCCACACCGAAATCGTTTACAAGGCAGTCGCGGACGGCGTCAGCCCTCTTGTGTGAAAGCATTTCGTTGTGCTTTGGAGAAGCTGTCTGCATATCTGCATATCCGCGGATAACGAATGTTTCCCTAGGACAGCTCTTGATATAATTTGCAGCGGCAAGGATATCTACCTTCTCATTGTTGGATATATCCCATTTGTCGATGTCGAATGCAATGTGAATCCAGAAATCCTTCTTTTCCGCAATGACGGAAGCCATCTGCTCGTTTTCCTTCTGGAGCTTGCTTATCTCGGACTGGCCTGCGGCAACCATACCGGTCATATCCGCAATCACTGCGTCCTTTGCTGCGGCAACGTTGTCGGAAGATTCCTTAACTATACCGGCAACATATTCTGATGACTCGTATGCATCGATGGCAGGAACCCAATCATATTCGGAAACCTTTCCGGTCTTTATGTTCTTGCGGTTCACATATCCGAACTTGTAGGAAAGTCCGAGAGTAGCGCCAATAGTTCCATCAAGAGGGATGTTCTTTTTATCTCCGGATGCAACATAGTCGATTCCGTTGAAATCATCCGATATCAGCGAACCCCTTACACCCAGGTTGACAAGGGTATGTTTTGCAACTCTGAACTGGAGGGCAAGTCCGGCATTGAAGCTGGAGCCGCGGGACTTGTAATTAACCTCTGACAGAGGGAATACAAGACCTCCTCCAAGATAACCGGTCAATTCGACCTTTCTGTCCGGATTGAATCCGAACAGGATGTTCGTTGCGTTGAACGCAGCCTTTGCGAAGAAATTTCCGTAATATCCGCTGTAAACATGAAGCCAAGGATTTCCGGATGCATCCAGAGAACCGGTATATGCAGGATCGTCTGCCTTCGCAAAGATGGCGGTCTTGTCGCCGTCCATATATCCGTTCTTCATCTGAGCTGCTGTAAAGCCAAGTCCGAGTCCGAAATACGGAGATGCCCATTTGGTGATGCCTAGGTCAAGTGCAGGCGACCACCAGTCCTTGAAACGGAACTGGCTGTTGAGCCTTGAATACTCTGCAAGATATGCCTGAATGCCTATACCTGCATTGAATTCCCAGTTCTTGCTGAACTTGCTGGACATCATAAGTGTAGAATCAGATTCGATCTCCGGCTGTGACTGCACACTCTGTGCAGTTGCCTGCTGCGCACCGGCAGCAACAGAAACGGAGACGGCAATGATCGTACAAATGAGAAAATGTTTCATAGCAAAATTATTTATAACTCGCGAATATACTGATTTAAAGTCAGATATCCAAAACGGATTTTATAGTGTCCACTATCCTTGCCGCATCCTCCAGGCTTACCATAGGCCCGCTCGGCAGGCAAAGCCCCCTGCGGAAGATTTCCTCGGACAAACCGTTCAGGTAAGAAGGAGCTCCGGCATAGACAGGCTGCTTGTGCATAGGTTTCCATACAGGCCTGGACTCGATCCCAGACTCGTCCAGGGCACAACGCAATGCCTCCACGTTCGTGTTGGGTTCACAGTCGGACCTTAGTTGAGTATTCGAGTGGACCACCCCTGCGGCACCGCCCACAGCCCCGGAAACCATACGGGAATATGCCTTTTCCTGCCCCTTCACCTTAAGGAGAGGATCGAGCGTGATAGTGCTAAGCCAGTAGTTGGAGCCCTCGGATGCGAAATCAGGTCCTTTGTGATATGATATCCCGTCGACGGCACGGAAGGCCTGATCATAGTATGCAGCCAGCATCCTGTGATGAGCAATATGATGCTCCAGGACGCTCATCTGCCCACGGCCAATCCCGGCGCAGATATTGCTCATCCTGTAGTTGTAGCCAATCTTTTCGTGCTGATAATAAGGATAACTCTCACGGTATTGGGTGGCATACATCATGGTTTCCTTCCAGGCCTCCCTGTCCTCACAGACAAGGGCGCCGCCTCCGGATGTTGTAATCATCTTGTTCCCGTTGAAAGACAGCACGCCGAATTTTCCGAAAGTTCCCAGCACCCTGCCGTGATAGCGGGAACCAAGTCCCTCGGCGACATCCTCTATCAGAGGAATGCCGAACTTATCGGCGACAGCTTTGATTTCATCCACTTTATATGGCATTCCATACAGGGCAACGACAACAATCGCCTTTGGCGTTTTGCCGGTCCTGCGTATCCTGTCCAGAATGGCGCTTTCAAGAAGGGACGGGTCCATATTCCACGTATCCGGTTCAGAATCCACGAATACAGGAATCGCTCCCAGATATTTTACAGGATGTGAGCTTGCACAGAAAGTGAAACTTTGAACCAGGACCTCGTCACCGGGCCCCACTCCGCACTGCAGAAGCGCCAGGTGTACGGCTGCAGTACCGGAACTCAGAGCCACGACCTCACGGTCTTGCCCTACGAAATCTTTCAAGTCCTGTTCAAAACCGTCGACATTAGGTCCCAGAGGCACCACCCAATTGGTATCGAACGCCTGCTGAACGTATTTCTGCTCCAGCCCTTCTTCTGACATATGAGCCAGACATAGATATATCCTATCAGCCATCTGCTAAATCATTCCTGATAAACGGGCGGTAAAAATAGTGATTCCGACAAAAATATCAAAATCAGTAATTGTTCTGCTTAAGGGTGTTCTGTGAAGCGTCTATCTCGCTCTGAGGTATTGGCAGATACTTCTTGGAAGGAGTCCATCTTCCGTGACGGCCCCTGGAGTAGGATGAAGTGAATCCGGAGTCCTCACACGGAACCAAGACAGATTCTGCATCTCCCCAACGGATCAGGTCCCAGTAGCGCTTGCCCTCGCCTACGAATTCCAGACGGCGCTCCTGCTTGATGTTTTCCATCGTAGGGGCAAGCGTGTCGGAAAGTCCGGCGCGGTGATGCACTGCATTCAGCCAGGCTGCGGCATCGCCTTCGCCATAGCCCAGAATCACCAGTTCCGCCGCGTTGAGCAGAGTCTCCGCATAGCGGTAGATGCGGTAGTTCCTTCCGTATGCACAGTCCGAAGAACCGGTAGTTCCGTGCTCCTCGCTGCGGGCCAAATACTTTTCGAGGAAAAGTCCGGTATCCTGGTAGAGCCTGTTGTAATTCGCGGTAGCCCGCATACAGGTGGCATCCCGCCTGGTATCCCCTTCCAGGAACATCTCGTATGTGGAAGTCATCACCGGACAGAATCCCCTGCCGGAATCATAGCCGTCCGCATTATAGTTGTTAGGGCTTATTATGGAAGCGAGGAATGATCCACCGGCATTGCGCTCGGCATCACGGTAGCTCTCGTTTCGAATGGAACCTATTCCCTTGTAATTGATTTCGAAAATGGATTCGCTGCCCCACTCGCCGGCATAAGGAAAAATGGATGCATAGTCGGGATTTAGGTCATACATGCCGGAATCTATGATTTCCTTCATATACTCCAGAGCCTGCGGCAGGCGTGACCTGTCGTTCTGATACATTGCAAGCTCCGCATAGAGCATATAGGCCATTGCCTTGGTGACGTGCCCTGTCTCGGCACCGGTATACCTCATAGGCAGAGCTCCGATTCCGATGGCCTCTTCAAGGTCCTTCATCATGAACGCATATACCTCGTCCGCAGTATATTGAGTGCCTATATACGGAGCCTGGGTCAGATTCTCGGTATAGTATACCACATTCCCCCAGAACTTCCAGAGCCAGCTGTAATAGTAAACCCTCAGAATCCGTGCCTGCTGCTCGTACCATGCCCTTCTCTCGGGCGTAAGATCCGGAACATTGTCCAGATAGCCAATCAGGCAGTTGCAGCGCTTGATTCCGAAATATGCCTCGATATACAAAGAACTCAGGCAATTGGTCGGGGTAGCTTCATAATTTGCCATCAGATGCCAGAAGGCATTGTCGGAAACGTCCGAACCACCCACCCATATCTGGTCTGCCATTATGTCGCTCATCATCATCAGTGGAGCGTCCTGACCTTCATTGGCATCGGTCCAGAAAAGAACGGAATATACTCCTGCAAGCGCATCGTCAAGATGTGCGACAGTGGTGAAATATTCATCCACCGGCGATGCCGTAGGATTGAAGACCGTCAGGAAATCATCACCGCAGGAGCACAGTGTCAAAGCAGCGAATATTGTCAAAAAGAACTTCTTCATACTAACGTCCTCCGAATGAAAGGTTTACTCCGAACAAGAAGGTCCTGGTATGCGGAGTTGCTCCGTAATCTATTCCCAGTTCTACGCCCTCGGAAGTTATCTCCGGATCAAATCCGTGATAAGACGTGAGGGTGAGCAGATTCTCGGCAGCGACATAAAGCCTGAGTTTGTTGAGCATAAGCTTCCTGCTGAGAATCAGCGGAAGCGTATATCCCAGTTGCACGTTTCTGAGTCTTGCAAAAGAGCCATCGTACACAAAAAGATCCGAAGACTGCCAGTTAACGCTGTCTCCGATGACATAACGAGGGAAACGGTTTGACGTACCTTCCCCCTTCCAGCAATCCAGGAAATATGACGGAAGATTGGCCTTGTCCTTGGTAAAATCCACGGAAGCGTCGAAAATGTCATTTCCCAAAGAGCCCTGAAGCAGCATGGAAAAGTCGAATCCCTTGTAGTTCATCTGCAGGTTAAGTCCCCAGAGCCAGTCCGGGCTGCCCTTGCCTATGTATGTCCTGTCATCGGAATCAATGGACCCGTTGCCGTCGATATCCACGAAACGGACGTCACCCGGAACCGCATCAGGCATAATCTGCTTGCCGTTCTTGTCCACATAGGATGCTATTTCCTGCTCATTCTGGAAGACGCCGTCCGTCCTGTAGCCATAGAAGAATGGGAAAGGTTTCCCGTTCTCGGCACGGGTGATGGTTCCAAGGCCCTGTTTTGAAACAAGATTGGCCCAGCCGGAGTCGTTTCCGTAATCCACCATAGTATTCTTGAGGTATGCCGCATTCGCGCTTATGTGGAATGTGAAATCACGGAAAGCGTGACCGTATCCGGCCTCGAACTCCAAACCCGAATTCCTCATCTTTCCGACATTCGCAATAGGATTGACGTCACCGGCGTGCAGAGGGATGTTGATTTCCATCAGAATACCCTCGGTAAGTTTGTCGTAATAGTCGAATGTGAAGTTCAGATCCCCGTCGAAGAAGCCGAGGTCAAGGCCAAGGTCGGTCTGGGTAGTGGTTTCCCACTTGAGGTCTGGGGCGGAAAGTCCTCTCTGGTAAGTACCTGTCTGTATCTTCTCATCTTCGCCGAAGATGTAGTTTCCGTTATCCCTGGTCACTGCGGCAAAGAGATAATCTCCTATGTTCTCGTTACCGTTCTGCCCCCAGGAGGCCCTGAGTTTGGCAAGGCTGAGCCACGAAGATGTATTCTCCATGAATTTCTCCCGCGCGAGGTTCCATCCCAGAGACAATGACGGGAATCCGGCCCAGTGGTTTGCAGGGCCGAAACGGCTGCTTCCATCCACACGGAAAGTAAGCTCGGCCATATATTTCTCGTCATAGTTATAGCTCAGGCGGGAAAAATATGAGGCCAGACGGGAATTGATTACGGGATAACCCCAGGAATAGTAGTCACCTCTCTCCTCCAGAGCATCCGTATAGCTGATATAGGGACGGTTCAGGTCCTTGAGTCTCTGGACTATGACGCCCAGCATATTGCCCCCGGATTCCTTGGCGCTCTGACCCAGAAGCACGGAAAGGGAGTGCTTTCCGAAACTCTGGTCGTAATTGAGGGTGTTCTCCACCTGCCATACATAAGACTGGTGGGTTTCCTTGGTGGTTTTCGTTATATGTGTCTGCTTGACGGATGACATGTAATACAGCATTGTGTATCCATCCATTCCGTTGTACGTTTTGTCATAACCGAGGCTGGTACGCAGTACCAGGTTCTTCAAAAGATTGAGTTGCGCGGTAAAGGAAGCGACATACTTCTCGTTCCACGACTTGTTTGCAGGAAGGGAAAGGTTTGCAACCGGATTTACCAGATTGTTGTATTCTCCTCCGGGAATAAGGAAGCATCTTCCTTGAGCATCCATAATCCTTCTCTCCCCAAGGAAGGTCCTGTTGCCGAACTCATCCGTGGAATAGTTATAGAGCTCTTCATATCTTGCTGCCTGTTCAGGCGTTGCATAGACATCCAGCACAGGCGGCATCAGAAGCGCCATGGCCAGAGGCGTTCCGGAAGAAGATCCGGAAGACGTGTTTGTGGATTTGATGTTCGAATAGCTGATATTCAGGCTTACGTCCATCTTGTTGAGCCAGTCACGCTCCTGAGTTGCATCGAAGAGCTTGTATGACGTATTGCTCCTGAGTGTCAGACGCTCGTAGTTGGAACGGCCGTACTGGCTGCCAACTATGCCGTCCTGGGTATTGTATCCCAATGACAGGTAATAGTTCACCTTGTCATCCGCCCCGCTCAAACTCATTTCGTGCTGGGATTGCGGAGCCTTGTAATTGAACACCAGGTCCTGCCAGTCGGTATCGGTCCCGGAAGCCGCGGCTCCGGGATTCAGCATCGCGTTGTACTGCGCCGCGTTGAGCACGGAACGCTTCTTCCAAGGGCTGGACACACCTGTTCTGAAATCGTAATTGACCCTCACGGAACCGTGAGTGCCTTTTCGTGTCGTAACTATTATGACACCGTTTGCGGCTCTCGCTCCATATACGGCTGCGGATGCCGCGTCTTTGAGCACTTCTATGCTCTCGATGTCGGAAGGATTGAGGAAATCTATTCCTCCCTCAACCGGCATTCCGTCGACCAGGTACAGAGGATCGGCATTGTTCACCGTTCCCGTTCCGCGCACGCGTATCTTTGCGCCGGAACCGGGATCGGAACCCGAAGAGCTCACATTTACTCCAGCGGCAAGACCTTTAAGGGCATCTTCGGCGCTGGAAGACGAACTGGTGCCCAGATCATCTGACGATACAGATGAAATTGAAGACGAAACTACGGATTTCTTCTGTACTCCGTAGCCCGTCTTCACAAGAGAATCGGCAGGCTGCTGTGCCAGTGCCTGTGCACAGCACAACAGCAGCACTGCCGAAATAAGATAATTCAGTTTCAACTTCCTCTAGAATTTGTGGAACTTAAGGAAAGAATTGTGCTTAGGACCTTTCTTCTTTACTACGTTGAATGATACTCCAAGGTCGTTGTATCCCTCCTTTGTGAAGGTTACGTCGCTGTTGGCAAGACGGATGGAGTACTCTGGACGGTTGTAAAGCTTCTCGCAAGGATCTGCAAGGTTCAGGAAAATCTCATACTCGCCGTATGCCATCTTCTCCGGAAGACCGATTTCGTATGTGAAATCGATATCCTTGTCGACGAACCAGAATCTAGGGTCCTCAGGAAGCAGGGCCTTGTAAGACTCGCCTGACTTCTTGTTGCGGATGATGAGTTCGCACATACGAGGGTTGAAAGGAGATGAGAATCCTACGTTCTTGATGCACATGTTGATCTTGAAAGCTCCGCCCGGAACTGCCTCTTCCTGATATTCGGCGCTGTCGAGTACAAGACGGTAGCCCAGACGCTTTGAAATCTCGTCATAGTAGCCACCATCTATCCACTGATTGATGATCTGGCGGGAATAACGTGAGTTGATATAGTCCCAGTGCATTCTCTCCATCTCGTGGAGAGTCTTCTTGCGAAGGATAGGATAGTTGTTGCGAGGGTTGCAGGTCTCACCTCCCATAGGAGTGTACTTGGTCTCCTCGTTGAGATATGTCTTCTCGGTCTCGATATTCGTACGGTAGGTTCCCACATCGTTAGGGCTTGCAAGGAAGCAGTCGTTGTGGTGCGCAATACGTGAAAGGTTGCTGCCGGAGAAGGCCTCTTCGTATGTGAGAGGAGTCTCCCTGCGGTACATCTTCCACTTGTCGGACGGATAACGGATCTGTACGCATCTTTCCTTAGGAAGGATGTCCAGAAGCGCCTCGACAACCACCTTCATCTTGTCAGGCTCGGTAAGTCCGTTGGTGGACGAATGCATCTCTCCCCAGGCGCCGATGAAACCGGTATGCATGAGGGCGATGATATCCGCATTTGCCTGGAGGATAGGCTTGAGCTGCTCTATGTGCCTGAGAACGATCTCGAGAGGAGCGTCGCTGTCACCTATGCGGCTGCAGTAAGAGAATCTGGGAATAACCTTGATTCCACCCTGACGGCAGATATCGAAATCGGAAGCAATCATATCCAGGAAATCCTGAGGGATATCGCAGTCCTTGAAGTTCCTGAGGCTCCAGTGTCTCCACATCATGGATTCCTTCGCATCACGAAGTCCCTTGATGGTGTTCAGATCCAAAGCGCTGCGGCCATCAAGCTGGCTTACGAAACCTCTTTCCGGATTGATGAAATCCTCATCGGAAGGTTTGAAGGCGACACCCTTCATCTGAGCAAAGCAGGATGCGCTTATTGCGAGCGCGAAAAACGCTACAAGAATTTTCTTCATTTGATCGATTATTTAAGTGTTATCACTTTATCACCCTTGAGTTCATCTATGTCGATGGTCTTTCTCTGGCCAAGTTCCTTGGATGAAACTACAATCTGATTGTGGTGCAATCCGTTTCCGGATACGGTCACCTTCACAGAATTTCCGCTCACCTTGACAGCCTTGACTGGCAGGGTTGCAGAATGGATAGTAACATTGGTTGTGTTAGGAACGAGGGTTACGTTTCCACTGCCAAGAAGTCTTCCTTCGACAATGCGGCCCTTCTTCTCGGTAGTGAACGAGCTGGCGCCAAGCACAATCGATGGCTTCTCTGACTGGAACTTGACGCGGCCCATAGACTTGGATGTAAGGGTTGCAGTAACGGCATCACCGGATACTGTCACGTTGTCAAGAATCTTCGAAGTGTAGATGACCCTGCTCTCCGGTTTTGCGGTATCGAAATGAATCGCAAGCTTCACTGCAGCGTTCTCCACCTTTGGAAGGATCACCTTTTCGTCAGAGAAGGCGAACCAAGGTTTGCCGTTGATCTCGACAGCTGTGATTGCCCTGCCGTCGGTGTTGTTTACACCTACAGCCATACCTCCCACGAACTGAGAGTAGTTGGCGAAATCGTCTGCGTTGAATACGATCTCGGCTTCCAGCACGTCACCGTTGTTGTTCCAGGAGAATGCGGCGTTGGACAGGAGTTTCAGCTTTCCGACGAATTCAGGAACCTCAGGACAGTAAATGTCGTGGGTGTTCCAGAAGCGACGGGTTGTCTCGTAGTACTCCTGGTTGTTGTCATTGATGATACGGGTGCCCTCACGCATGATTCTCGTGACGTTTCTAGGCTCTCCGACGAGCATCTTGCTCATACTGTAGTCGTGCCACATGGCGTCGAATACGACTCCGTTGCCTATGTTGTTGAACATATGCTCCAGAACCAGATTCTGATAGTTGGCGACCTCGGCTGTGGTATGTGACCAGCTGCTGTCATAGAACCACTGGTAGTCAGGTGAAGGAGAATCGTTTACCATGGCAAGCTGCTTTCCTCCGGTGAACCAGGTGAGGTTACCGAACTCGACAGGAAGCGACTGGTCGCTGCCGTGGGTCATGAAGAAATCGAAACGGGATGCAACCTCGTCATAGTGATTGAAGGCAAGAGTGTTGCCAGGATTCACAAGATAACGGATTTCGCCCGGATCATAACCTCTGGAAACGTGATTGTCGCGAATCTCATTCTTGGAACCGTCCAGCTCGTAAGAGAACTGCTCAGGGGTCTGGAGTTCTGCAAGGCGGTGGTTCTTGGAGTGGGTTCCGATGGATGTTCCAAGTTCCTGAAGACGCTTCGAATGGTCAACGTAGAAATGCCAGCCGGCACGTGTTGCCCAAGCGGAAACATAGGTCATCACACCCTGTACACCTGTCTCGAGTGCAATGTCCTCAAGATAAGTCATACACATATCCATTGAAGCCTGAGCCTGTGAACCGTCACCGTCGACTCTGATGAGGGCGGTCATTCCGCCGCCGTTCAGAAGAAGTGATGGGAAAGGCTCGGCTGTATCTCCGGTAACGGCCCACTGAAGGGTCTTGCGGAGGATAGGATAGAGTTCCGTAGGGAAGAAGCCCTTTGGAGCGTAGTTCTTGAAGGATGCTCCAACACAGGCGGAATTGGAAACGCCACCGATTACGGCAAGTTTGAGTCCGTCCTTTTCACGCACTGTCTCATAAGGATAGCTGTGGATGTCGTCGCTTACGTTCACAAGAACTTCAGAGCCCTCTCCCAGTGTAAGGATAGGAAGCTGGTCGGAAAGCAGATTGGAAAGATAAGCATTGGCTTTGTAGGCATCCGTAATGTAGTGGTCGTTGTCGGCCACGCAAAGACGGTATCCTTCCATTTCCTGTACGCCGTTGCTGACTATACCGAGCAGGTTGTTGATAGGGCTGCTCTGGCGCTCGTCCTCGGCCTGGTCAAAAAGACCGAGAGGTCCGTCGACTACGACACCGTATTCCTTTCCCTTGATGGAATTCAGGAAAGACATGACCTTGTCATACTCCGGCTGTGTAAGATAGTTGCACTGGCTGAATACGACAACATTGAAATCCTTGACAGTGTTCTCGTCCAGATCCTCGACGAAAAGCGTCGAGTATGGAAGTCCCGCAAGGTTGCAGGCTGCCGTCCAGCTCTTGGCTGCCGGCATGACTTCAGAAGGCCTGGTATTGTATGAGGTCTTGCTGATTACAACAGCGACCCTGTTCTCCCCTGCAAGAGCCGCAAGGGAAAACAGAACCGCAAAAAATAATGAAACTAATTTCTTCATTATTATCTGTTATTACGTCTTAGTGTCAAAGATCCGTCCGGATTCAGAGGCTCTGAGCAAGAGAAAGGAACAGGGTATCTCTGACCCTTGACCTCAACCTCGGCCTTGAGCTTGAGCTGGCCGGAATCCCACTTCACACCGTCAGGAAGATACATCATAGCGGTACGAACACCCTCTACGTCAGGATAACCTGCGTCCAGGCAGCCGCTGATGTTGACCTTCTTGTCGTCAGAGAACAGGGTGAGTCTGAGAACTCCAGGAACACCTGCGATACCGTCGTTGGTCATACCGAATGCGAGGAACTCCTTGTTCTCCTTGTCCTGTCCGTGCCAGATGAATGAAGGACGTACACGATAACCTATGTTCTGTGCGAGATCGTCCAGAACGGTAGGGAATCTCTTGTGATATGCCTCCAGATTCTCTGCACAGATGCTGTGGAAGCTCCACAATGAGTAGTAGTTTGCGCCTACGTCCTTTGCGTGTGCAATGACGTTGTCACCACTAGGATGACCCTGGGCATTGACTTTTGCAGTAGCTGCGTCTCCGTGGGTCATTGCGCACTCCACGAATGCGGCGCACCATGACGGACGGTTTGCAAGCTGCTCGATACTCTCGGAGTCGACAAGGATGGTGTCCCTGCGCAGCCAGTTGTGGTCTCTGATGGTTCTGTCGATAATCTCGGAAGTACCTACACCGCTGTGATCCGGCTGTACGTTTGTACAGAGAGGAACCTTTGTCCAGGCCTTGTTCTGGATTTCGTACATCTTCACGAGAGCAGCCTCGGCGTCTCTCTTGCTTGCGAAGTTGTGTCCTTCGTACGGCCAGGCGTGGCCCTCACCCCAGAATCCGTACAGGTGAGTGTCCACGAGCTCGAGCTCAGGGCCTCCGTTGTACTTGTCTGCGAGAAGGTTCTGCATCTCCTCGAAATAACCGATAAGATAGTCGTTGTAACGAGGCTGATAGTGCTCGTGCTGGAAACGAGGCTGGCTAGGGTCTCCCTTCCATTCTCCCTTGAGTTTGTCAAGAGGAACTTTCTTGAGCACGAAATCAGGAAGAGCGTCCTCGAGTGAATCAGGGTTGCTGATCATCACGCGGATACCTACTCTCTTGCCATACTCGATGGACTTGTCCATGGTGATCTTCCAGTAGTCGTCGAAATCGAGTTTGCCGGCCTTCTTCTGGATGTGACGCCAGTTAGGGCGGATGTACATCTTGGTTCCGAGCGGATAACGGAATAGCTTGTCGATAGTTGTCTCAAGAGACTCCCCGGCTACCTTAGGTGCGCCGTAATCTCCTGAAATATAGGTGATGAGACCAGCACCGAAGCAGTTGATCTGCTGCTTGCCCGGCATGGTGTACATCTGAACCTCAGGCTCGTTTCCGAAATAGTCTTCCGGATCGTATGAAGGGATAGGACCCTGATAGAGTCTGTCCTTAACTTCCGGACCAGGTCCGAAGTTATAGTTCTCCCAATTATGTTGAGGCACCCAGCTCTTGAGAACCGGAGCCAGACCCAGAGCAGCGCCGGCTGCAGCTGAAGTCTTTATGAAATCACGTCTTTTCATTAGTCAACGATATTTCTTTGGAGGTTCAATGAACCGTCCGGATTAACATTGTCTGCCGCAAACGGAACAGGGTAGCGAACGCCCTTGACCTCGATTTCGGCCTTTAACTTAAGGTTGCCGTTTTCAACGGAAACGCCCTTTGGAAGGGTGATCATAGCCTCGCGGATTCCCTTTGGATGAGGATATCCGGCATCGAGGCAGCCACCTACATTGACAGTTCCGTCTTCTGAGTAGATTGTCAGACGGAGAACTCCAGGTACACCTGCGATACCGTCATTGACCATACCCAGAATAACGTTCTCGTGACCCTCACCATCACTGGACTTCCAAATCCAGGATGGGCGTACGCGGAATCCGATGCAGCTGTTGAGGTCGTCAAGAGCGTCAGGGAACTTCTTGTAGTACTTCCACAGATTGTCCGCATTGATGGCGTGGAATGTCCAGAGTGAGTAGTAGTTTGCCTTTAGATCCTTAACGTGTGCGATTGTAACGTCTCCACGTGAGTTACCGTTCTCATCAACAGGGAAGTCGTCCCCGTTTCCGCGGCTCATTGCTCCCTCGCAGAAGTTTGCCACCCAGGCCGGACGGTTGCTGAGTCCGTCTATACACTCGTTCTGAACCAGAATGGAGTCACGGCGCAGCCAGTTTCCGTCACGTATGGTCTTGTCTATTACGGCAGACTGTCCTACGCGGCTGAAGTCCGGCTGGATGTTGGTGCAAAGAGGAACCTTTGACCATGCCTTGTTCTGGATATCGTAAAGCCTTATGAGGGTATCCTCGGCATCCTTGCGTGTAGGGAAGTTGTGTCCGTCATACGGCCAGGCGTGTCCCTCACCCCAGAGTCCGAAGTGCTGTGTATCCACAAGCTCGATTTCCGGACCTCCGTTGTACTTGTCTGCAAGAAGGTTCTGCATTTCCTCGAAATATCCCATAAGATACTCGTTGTACCTTGGCTGAAGATGTTCGTGCTGGAAACGAGGCTGGCTAGGATCTCCCTTCCATTCTCCCTTGAGCTTGTCAAGCGGAACCTTGTCGAGAACGAATTCAGGAAGCGCATTCTCAAGAATATCCGGGCAGTTGAGCATCACGCGGATACCAACCCTCTTTCCGTACTCGACGGATTTGTCCATTGTAATCTTCCAATAGTCGTCGAAGTCAAGCCTTCCCTGAACCTTCTGGATGTGACGCCAGTTAGGACGGATGTACATCTTGGTTCCAAGTGGGAATTTGAAGAGATCATCAATTGCCTTTTCAAGTGTCTTGCCCTCGTTTACAGGAGCGCCGTAGTCACCTGAAATGTAGGTAATCATACCCATACCCATACAATTGATCTGCTGCTTGCCAGGCATTGTTGTCTGGAAGCACCATCCTCCATGGAAATCATCCGGAGCATAAACTCCGAAAGGTCCCTGGTAGAGTCGGTCGGTCACCTTGGGACCGGAGCCGAAGTCATAGCCACCCCAGGAATGCACCGGAACCCAGCTCTCTGCGAGAGTAGGGGCCAATCCAAGTGCAGCTCCTGCAGCAAGACCAGACTTGATAAAATCACGTCTTTTCATAATTAACCACGATTATTGTTGTGAATAGTAAGTGTTCCGTCAGGATTTGCGTCATCGGATGCTACCGGTATAGGATACCTTACACCCTTGACTTCAAGTTCCATCTTGAGCTTGAGGCCGCCTCTGGCAGCGGAAACACCCTTAGGCAGTGTTATCATTGCCTCGCGGATGCCCTTTGGATGAGGATATCCGGCATCTATGCAGCCACCCACGTTGACTGTTCCGTCCTCTGAGAAGACAGTAAGCCTGAGCACTCCAGGGACGCCGGCAATGCCGTCGTTCACCATACCGAAGATAAGGTTCTCGTGCCCCTCCCCATCGCCGGAAAGCCATATCCAGGATGGACGTACACGGAATCCGATGTGTTCTGAAAGGTCGTTCAGGACATCAGGCTTATGGTCATAGAAGTCCTGGAGCTTGTCTGCGTTGATTCCGTGAGCGTGCCACAGGGAGTAGTAGTTGCAGCCCATATCCTTGGTGTGTGAAATGGTAACCTCTCCCCTGTCGTACCTTATGTCATTGTCCGCACCGCTGGTGAAGTTGCCGGAAGCGGCAGCCTCGCAGAACAGGGCTATCCAGGCCGGACGGTTGCTCATCTCTTCTATGCATTCGTTCTGCACGAGGATGGAGTCGCGGCGCAGCCAGTTTCCGTCACGGACAGATCTGTCAAGAACTGCCGAATTGCCGACAACGCTGAAGTCCGGCTGAACGTTGGTACATAGAGGAACCTTGGTCCAGGCTTTCTCCTGTATCTCGTACAACTTCATCATGACATCCTCGGCATCCTTGCGGGTAGGGAAGGTGTGACCTTCGTAAGGCCAGGCGTGTCCCTCGCCCCAGAGTCCGAAATGCTGAGTGTCCACAAGCTCGATCTCAGGACCTCCGTTATATTTCTCCGCGAGCAGGTTCTGCATCTCTTCGAAATAACCTATCAGATAGTCGTTGTATTCCGGCTGCCTGTGGTCCTGTCCCCAACGAGGATCGTTAGGAGTCTCGTTCATCCACACGCCCGGAAGGGTACGGAGAGGCACTTTCTCCAGAACATAGTCCGGAAGCGCATTCTCGTGAATGTCAGGGTTGTTGAGCATCACACGGATAGTAGCCCTCTTCCCGTATTCAAGGGACTTGTCCATTGTAATCTTCCAGTAATCGTCGAAATCAAGCTTTCCGGCCTGTTTCTGGATATGACGCCAGTTGGGACGGATATAAACCTTGGTTCCGAGCTGAAACTTGAAGAGTTTGTCAATTGTAGTCTCCAAAGACTCTCCGGGAACAACGGGAGCACCCAAATCGCCAGAGATATAGGTAGTCATACCCATACCCATACAGTTTATCTGCTGCTTGCCCGGCATAGTCGTCTGGAAGCACCATCCACCGTGGAAATTGTCCGGAGCATACACTCCGAACGGTCCCTGGTACAGACGGTCCGTCACCTTTGGGCCAGAACCGAAATCATAGCCTTCCCAGGTGTGAACCGGTATCCAGCTCTCGGCCAGGGTAGGAGCAAGTCCCACCGCTGCACCGGCTGCAAGACCGGTCTTTATAAATTCGCGTCTTTTCATATAATAACTCTTAAGCGTTTATATTCTGTTCTATTGTCAACGACCCGTCCGGATTCAGCTTCTGTGCAATTGCGAATGGAATCGGATATGTCTGTCCCTTGACCTCGAGCTCTGCCTTGAGCTTGAGTCTGGTGGTACGCCAGTCCACACCTTCAGGAAGGGTGATCATAGCCTGGCGGACACCTCCTGTCATAGGGAAACCAGCATCCAGGCAACCGCCTACGTTGACGGTACCCTCGTCATTGAACAGGGTGAGTCTGAGAACTCCCGGAACGCAGGAGATTCCGTCGTTGACCATACCGAACACCAGGTTGTTCCTGCCGTTGCTCTCGTTGGCCCATATCCAGGAAGGACGTACGCGGAAGCCTATGCACTGTGCAAGATCATCCATAACGTCAGGGAACCTTTCATGATAATCGTGCAGGTACTGAGGATTGATGTGATGATGGTTCCACAGTGAATAATAGTTTGCGCCAAGATCCTTTACGTGAAGCATTGCCACGTCTCCGTCCGGCATTCCGTCCTCGTCGATGCGGTAATTGTGACCGCCGCCGTGGGTGGTTCCGGCCTCGCATACGGCTGCCACCCATGCAGGACGGTTGCTCATTCCGTCAATGCACTCGTTCTGAACCATGATGGAATCACGCCTTACCCAGTTGTGGGTGCGTATTGTCTTGTCCAGGAGCGCAGAATTGCCCACGAAAGCGCAGTCCGGTTGGATATTGGTTGCAAGAGGAACCTTATCCCAATACTTCTGCTGTATGTCGAACATCTTGAGGAAGGTCTCCTCGGCCTGAGGCTCGTTCTTGTAAGGATTGCCCTCGTATGGCCAGGTATGACCCTCGCCCCAGAGTCCGTACATCTCGGTATCCTTATATTCGATCAGAGGGCTGCCGTTATACAACTCTGAGAGCATTGCGTGCAGTTCCTCGAAACACTCCAGGAAATATGGGTCCGAGCAGTCCGGCTGCAGATGATCGTGCTGGTAGCGGGCCTGTGTAGGATCACCCTTCCACTCTCCCTTGAGTTTATAGAGCTTGAGTTTCTCCAGCATGAAATCCGGGAGCGCATTCTCGACTATGTCCGGATTGTTGATCATGATTCTGAATCCGACCCTCTTGCCGTATTGCTCGGCCTTTTCCATCGTAATCTTCCAGTAGTCGTCGAAGTCGAGTTTGCCCGGACGTTTCTGGAGGTGGCGCCAGTTAGGCCTTATGTAGACCTTGGTTGCCAGAGGGAAGGCGAACAGTCCGTCGATGGTCTGTTCAAGTGTCTGCCCCTCAACGATGGGAGCGCCCAGATCTCCGGAAATATAGGACGTCATTCCCATTCCGAAGCAGTTGATTATCTGCTTTCCGGGAGTTGTATACTGAATGACGCCGCCCCCATAGAAAGCCTCGGGCTCATATTGTGAGAACGGTCCCTGGTACAACCTGTCCTTTACTTCAGGACCCGGGCCGAAATCATATCCTTCCCAGTTATGGCATGGGATCCAACTTTCGGCGAGAGTGGGAACAAGCCCTACGGCTGCACCGGCTGCAAGACCTGTCTTAATAAATTCACGTCTTTTCATAAAAACTCTTAACCGTTGACATTCTGTTCAATAGTCAGTGACCCATCCGGATTCAGCTTCTGCGCTATTGCGAATGGAATCGGATATGTCTGGCCCTTGACTTCAAGTTCAGCTTTGAGTTTAAGTTTGCTGGTGCGCCAGTCCACTCCCTCCGGGAGCGTAATCATTGCCTGGCGTACACCTGTGGTTTTTGGGAAACCAGCATCCAGGCATCCGCCTACATTGACGGTACCCTCGTCGTTGAACAGGGTAAGCCTCAGGACTCCAGGTACGCAGGAAATTCCGTCGTTGACCATTCCGAATACCAGGTTTGTCCTGCCGTTGCTCTCGTTCTCCCATATCCACGATGGACGTACGCGGAAACCTATGCACTGTGAAAGTTCGTTCAGTGTGTCAGGGAACCTGTCGTAATAATCGTGGAGATACTGAGGATTGATATTGTGATGATTCCACAGAGAGTAATAGTTCGCACCGACGTCCTTTACGTGAAGCATTGCTACGTCTCCGTCCGGCATACCATCCTCGTCAATGCGATAATTGTGGCCTCCGCCGTGAGTCATTCCGGCCTCGCATACAGCTGCCGTCCAGGCTGGACGGTTGCTCAGGGCCTCGATCTGCTCGTTCTCGATGAGAATCGAGTCGGTACGGATCCAGTTGCCGGAACGTATAGTCTTGTCCAGCAGGGCAGAATTGCCTACGAAAGCGCAGTCCGGCTGTGTGTTGGTGACAAGCGGAACCTTGTTCCAGCATTTCTGCTGGATGTCGAACATCTTGAGGAAGGTCTCCTCGGCCTGTACCTGATTCTTGTAAGGATTGCCCTTGTATGGCCATGTATGACCTTCTCCCCAGAAACCGTACATCTCGGTATCCATATACTCTATCAGAGGACTGCCGTTGAACTGCTCTGAAAGAAGCGAATGCAGTTCCTCGAAGCACTCCAGGAAATAAGGATCGGAATAATCCGGCTGCAGATGTTCGTGCTGGAACCTTGGCTGCGTAGGATCACCCTTCCACTCCCCTTTGAGCTTGTAGAGTTTGAGCTTCTCGAGCATGAATTCCGGAAGAGCGTTCTCTACTATGTCGGGATTGTTCATCATGACTCTGAATCCCACCCTCTTGCCGTATTTCTCGGCCTTTTCCATAGTGATCTTCCAGTAGTCGTCGAACTCGAGCTTCCCGGGATGTTTCTGCAGGTGACGCCAGTTAGGACGTATATACACCTTGGTGGCAAGAGGGAAGGTGAACAAGCCGTCTATTGTCTGTTCCAGAGTCTGGCCCTCAACTACAGGAGAACCATAATCTCCTGATATATAAGAAGTCATACCCATTCCAAAACAGTTGATCAGCTGCTTTCCAGGAGTAGTGTACTGTATGACTCCACCGCCGTAGAAAGCCTCCGGCTCATACTGTGAGAACGGTCCCTGATACAAACGGTCCTTAACCTCGGGACCGCCGCCGAAATCATATCCCTCCCAGTTGTGGGACGGTATCCAACTCATAAGAGTCGGAGCCAGTCCCACGGCAGCTCCTGCCGCGAGACCGCTCTTTATGAACTCTCTTCTTTTCATTATCTGTTCCTCCTGATAGTAAGTGATCCGTCAGGATTGAGTTTCTGCGCAATAGCAAAAGGAACAGGATATCTTACGCCCTTGACCTCCAGCTCAGCCTTGAGCTTGAGTTCTGTTGTGCGCCAGTCGACACCCTCTGGAAGGGTAATCATAGCCTGGCGTACGCCTCTGGTCTTAGGGAAGCCTGCATCCAGGCATCCTCCTACGTTGACGGTACCCTCGTCGTTGAACAGGGTAAGCCTCAGCACTCCCGGAACGCTTGCGACACCGTCGTTGACCATACCGAATACCAGGTTGCTCCTGCCGTTGCTCTCGTTTGACCATATCCAGGACGGACGTACACGGAAACCGATGGTGGAAGCCATGTTGTTGAGTCCGTCAGGATATTTCTCATAATATCTGTGAAGATTGTCAGCATTGATATGGTGCCAGTTCCACAATGAGAAGTAGTTTGCGCCTACATCCTTGACGTGGGAAATGATAGCCTCGTTGTAAGGGATGCCCGCATTGTCGCGACCCATTGTCTCTTCACGTCCGTCGGTAAGTCCGCACTCTACAGCTGCTGCTGTCCAGGCCGGACGGTTGCTCAGAGCCTCGATCTGCTCGTTCTCGATGAAGATGGTGTCTGTTCTGAGCCAGTTGCCGTCGCGGATGGTCTTGTCGACTACGGATGAATTTCCAATCTGGTTGAAGTCCGGCTGGGTATTGGTAAGCAGAGGTACACGGTTCCAGTACCTGTTCTGCATATCGTATATCTTAAGGAAAGTCTCTTCGCCGGTAGCCTTGCTTGAGAAAGGAACATCCGTAAACGGCCAGGCGTGACCTTCACCCCAGAATCCGAACATATTGGTGTCCATATACTCGATGAGAGGGCTCCCGTTGTACTTCTCGGCAAGCATAGCCTGCATTTCCTCGAAATAGCCCAGGAAAGTTGGGTCATCGTACTGTGGAATCAGATGGTATTTCTTCTGATAACGTACCTCGTTGGTAGGATCTCCCTCCCAGGATCCCTGGGTAAGCTTGTGCATAGGCACCTTCTTGAGTACGAAATCAGGAAGCGCGTCTTTTACAATATCAGGATCCTGCACCATAATGCGGAAGCCGACTCTCTTGTTGTACTTTTCCGCTTTCTCCATCGTAATCTTCCAGTAATCGTCGAAGTCCAGTTTACCGGCCTTCTTCTGAATGTGGCGCCATACAGGACGGATGTAGACCTTTGTAGCCAGAGGGAAAGCGAACAGCTTGTCTATGGTCTGCTCCAGGGTCTCTCCCGGAACGTGAGGTGCGCCCAGGTCGCCTGCAATGTACGATGTCATACCCATTCCGAAGCAGTTCAGAAGCTGCTTGCCCGGAGTGGTGTACTGGATAACGCCTCCGCCATAGAATGCTTCAGGCTCATACTGTGAGAACGGGCCCTGATACAAACGGTCCTTTACCTCGGGGCCGCCCCCGAAATTATATCCCTCCCAGTTGTGGGAAGGTATCCAACTCATAAGAGTCGGAGCCAGTCCCACGGCAGCTCCTGCCGCGAGACCGCTCTTTATGAATTCTCTTCTTTTCATTATCCTCTGGTGTTCTGCTTGATGGTAAGTGATCCGTCAGGATTGAGTTTCTGGGCCACTGTGAATGGAACAGGATGTCTCTGTCCCTTGTACTCCAGTTCAGCCTTGAGCTTGAGCTCGGTAGTGCGCCAGTTCACTCCCTCCGGAAGTGTCATCATAGCCTGACGTACGCCTCTGGTCTTAGGGAAGCCTGCATCCAGGCAACCGCTTACGTTGACTGTTCCCTCGTCATTGAACAGGGTAAGCCTCAGCACTCCCGGAACGCTTGCGATACCGTCGTTGACCATACCGAATACCAGGTTGCTCCTGCCGTTGCTCTCGTTTGACCATATCCAGGACGGACGCACACGGAAACCGATGGTCTGTGACAGATCGTTGAGCCCGTCAGGGAACTTGTTGTAGTATCTGTGCAGACTGTCAGGATTGATCTGATGGATATTCCACAGAGAGAAGTAGTTCGCGCCTACGTCCTTGACGTGGGAAATGACAGCCTCGTTACGTGGTATGCCGGCGTTGTCGTAACCCATAGTCTCTTCCTTGCCGTTGGAGATGCTGCACTCCACTGCTGCGCCAATCCAATCCGGACGGTTGCTCAGGGCCTCGATCTGCTCGTTCTCGATGAAGATGGTATCTGTTCTGAGCCAGTTGCCGCTTCTGATCGTAGCATCTACGAGTGAAGAGTTGCCGACTTTGCTGAAGTCCGGCTGAGTATTGGTAAGAAGAGGTTTCTTGGTCCAGTACTTCTGCTGGATCTCGAACATCTTGAGGAAGGTTTCCTCGGCCTGAGCCTCGTTCTTATATGGATTACCCTCGTATGGCCAGCTGTGGCCCTCGCCCCAGAGACCATACATATTGGTATCCATATACTCGATGAGAGGATTGTCGTTCAACTGCTCTGAAAGCAGTGCGTGCAGTTCCTCGAAGCACTCCAGGAAATAAGGATCGGAGTAATCCGGCTGAGGATGCTCCTTCTGGTAACGTACCTGGGTAGGGTTGCCCTTCCACTCGCCCGGAAGTTTGGTGAACTTGAGCTTGTTGTGCAGGAAGTCCGGCAGAGTGTTGTCCATAATGTCCGGAGCGTTCATCATGATACGGAAACCGACAGCCTTGTTGTACTTGGCAGCCTTCTCCATAGTGATTTTCCAGTAATCGTCGAACTCGAGTTTGCCGGCGTGCTTCTGAACGTGCTTCCAGTTCGGGCGTATGTATGCCTTTGTGGCAAGAGGGAATGCAAAGAGTCCGTCGATGGTCTCGTCAAGAGTCTTGCCTTCCACGATAGGAGCGCCAAGGTCACCGGAAATATACGAAGTCAGCCCCATACCGAAGCAGTTAACCATCTGCTTGCCAGGGGTGGTGTATTGAATCACTCCGCCGCCGTAGAAAGCCTCCGGTTCATACTGTGAGAACGGTCCCTGGTACAGTCTGTCCGGAACCTTTGGACCCGGGCCGAAATCATATCCCTCCCAGTTGTGGGAAGGTATCCAACTCATAAGGGTAGGAGCAAGTCCTACTGCCGCACCGGCTGCGATACCGGTCTTGAGGAATTCGCGTCTTTTCATAATCTCTTATTTTTTAACGGAAGCCATGAACTTCTCGGCGTTGTCGTGATAAAGTTTCTTAAGTACAGTGTCGCTGAGGCCGAAACCGTGAAGCGGCCAGTGATATGCCCTGTCGTCATAGAAATGCTCGTCTTCTGTCTCAAGCACTCTCCACTGGGTGGCATACATACGCCTCTCCGGATCATTGTCGGTACCGAACATTACGCGGTCCTGATACTTCTCATAGAATGCCTTTGTTGCACGTGGGGTAGCTGCTGTTTCGCAATGGCGTGCAGATATGTCGAGCCACAGGTTAGGGTTCTCGTCAAGGATAGCGCCGAGCCTTGCATAATCGTGATTAAGATTGATCAGGTGGCAGGCAACGAAAGTTGCATTAGGATGCTTCTTGACTGCATTTACAAATGAGTTTACAACAGTTTCGAAATCATCCACGTCCGGATCGCTGGTATCAATAGCCCAATGCTCAGCATTCATAAAGCCGTCGTTCTTCTCGTCAAGAGGGAGGTACATCCAGATAGGGTCTGCAGCGTGGAAGCTGATAGGAAGTCCCAGTTCGGCGCACTTCTCGATGATGGCGTCATATACGTCGCTGTCAAAATGTGCAGTGTTCTTGATTCCGTTCTGAGGGAAATGGTTCAGGCAGAAAGTTTCTCCGCGGCCCTTGTCTCCAAGCTCACCTACGCCCTTTGCGCCTTTCTTTGCACATCTCTCAAGGTCCTCAAGGGCAACCTTCTCGAAATCAGGTGTTCCCCAGGCGGAATAGTTGATGCCGCACCAAGGCTCGAAACGGTCGGAAACGCCCTTGTACAAATCATACAGACGTTCGAATTCCTCGCCGGAGGCCATGGTATGAACGACAACGCGCTCGATATTGTTCTCTTCAAGAATCTTGGCCCACTCCTGGATTTCCTCTACGGTCTCGCGGTATGCGTGGGAGTGCATATCGATGCAGGAGAACTTGGCCTGTGCAGGATGATGCTCTTCAAGAACGAATACTGACTGAGGACGGTAGTTCTTGAGCAGAATGGCATTGTCGTCCTGAGTCGTGGCAGGCTGGTTGCAGCAGGCTGTTGCCAGTACGGCAATTGAAACAGCTGATAAGATGTGATGT
>JAKSKG010000007.1 GCA_024401805.1 Bacteroidales bacterium | reverse complement strand
GGCTTTGTCTTTGACTATGCCTAAAATGACTTTTGACTGTGCAAAAGAGGGAATGCAAACCAGGAATATAAGGATGAATACGAGAAATCTTTTCATAACTTAGGACAAAGGTAACGTTTATTTTCCAGCAACAGAAATTCATCTTTCCAGTTGCCGTGAACGTATATCATCAGGCACAATTATATTTGGATTTTAACTGGAAAGAGTAACGGTCTGGGCGTGCAGGATGACGTGGTTAAAGGTGACGGAAAAAAGAAGCCGCTAGGCAAGATGATGCAAGGCGACTTGGCTCCCAAATAGGGAGGGCACCGCACGCGTAGCGTGTGGGAGGATCTCCGGCATCACTTGCCTTGCAGCGCTGGAGATGCTGAAACAAGTTCAGCATGACGTTGTTCAGGGTGACTCCGGAAGGCAAGGAGCGGCAATGCCGCAGGCAGCAATACTCGCCTCAGCGAGTACCGCGGTGCGGGTATGTTTGCGAAGCAAATCATACGGGAGCAAGGAGCGGCAGGGTATTAAGGGGCGGAGCCCCTGGAATCAGATAGCGGCCAGGGTCGCGAGGGTGTTCACAGCAGGCATTTTGATGCCTGCGGCCCGAGCAGAAGGGCTTTAGCCCGCCGGGAAAAGGGGCGGCTTAGCCCCCAATATAAAACATTATCATCTGCTCTATAGCGCGGACACAGACGGGACAGAAACTGCTTGCAACGTTCGTACGCATACGGCAGTCTTCTGCAGGACGCCACACACCTTTGGACTGATAACCTGCCCCCTCGAACTTCCCTACTCCTGGAACAGAAGCATCCATCATATCCTGCCACTTGGAACCGAAATCCGCAAGAGTGGTCACATTCCTCTCCCAAGGCTCCACGTCCTGGAAATACCGCGGATCATCATAGGAATCGGTCGAATACTCATCCGCGAGGGCTCCGAAAGAATGGCCGAACTCGTGCACTACCACAGGCCTGAACATCGAGTGGTGGGCGGTCGTGAGAGTATAGGAATTATATATCCCGCCACCACCATAGACATCGGTATTGGCCAGAATGACAATATGCTCGTAAGGCAGACCGGAAAGGCAGTCGTGGACCTTGAAAAGTTTACCTGTGGTAAGATACCTCTCGATATAGAAAGTGTCGAAATTCGAATCGACCGCCGTCCTTTTCCAGACACCCTGGCGCGGAACGCTCACTCCACTGTCCTGCGAAGGTGCAGCAACCGCAATGAAATTGAAACGGTCACGGTACCTGCAGAACGGCTCATAGGACAATATCGCATCTACGGCAGCCTTGGCATCACGGTAGAATCTGCCACGCTCGGCGGCAGTATACCCCTCGGCAAGAATGGCCACATCGATGCAGGAAGCAGGATCACCGCCCCTGTGTATATACTTGAAGGGAGCGTCAGAAACGGCTCTGCGTGCAATCAGTATGTCGGAAGGATCGACAGGATGCGAATATTCACAGCAGACTCGCCTGCGGGTATCATATAGGGTAAGCGTCACAGTGGACGGGCCGGACGGCATAGGAAGCAGAAAGGTATTCTCGAATCCCTTGTCCACACGTTTGGACTCGTCCGTAGTGAGCCACTCCTGGAACAGGGTGGAGAAACTGCTCTCATATATCACCATGCCGGTGGAATCGTCCCTCATGACTATCATCCCGTCACCCTCGACAGACACGGAATCCATATTGACGGAACGTCCGAACCATCCCGGCGTATAGCTCAGCTCCTTCAGGACTATACCGACTCCCGAAGGACCTCCGGTGAAAACATAATCAGCTCTCAGCGTATTTTCAAAAGCGCCTGACGCTATGCAGAACAGCACAGCAGCCAGGCACGACAAAAGTTTCTTGAACATATTACAGTGTTCTCTTGATTTCCACGATGGTATATGCCTCGATGAAATCGCCCTCCTTGATATCATTGTATCCGGCAATGCTCATACCGCATTCCTTTCCGGCAGGAACCTCCTTGACCTGTTCCTTGCCAATCTGCAGGGAAGCAAGTTCTCCGGAATACACAACGATTCCGTCGCGGATCAGGCGGACCTTTGGACGGGACGTCATCTTGCCCTCACGGACAATACATCCTGCAACGGTACCCACCTTGCTGATATGGAATATCTGCTTGACCTCGGCGGTAGCGATAACCTCTTCTTTCTTCTCGGCCTCGAGCATACCCTCAATACCGTCCTTGACCTCGTTGATACAGTCGTAGATGACTGAATACAGACGAATTTCAACTCCCTCCTTCTCGGCAGCCTTGCGGGCCTCGACAGAAGGACGGACCTGGAAGCCGATGATGACGGCGTCGGAAGCCTCGGCCAGCAGGACATCGGACTCAGAGATGGCGCCGACCGCCTTGTGGATCACGTTCACGCGAACCTCCTCGGTAGAGAGCTTGATGAGCGAGTCGGACAGAGCCTCGACAGAACCGTCCACGTCACCCTTGACGATGACATTGAGTTCCTTGAAGTTTCCGATCGCAATACGGCGTCCGATCTCTTCAAGAGTCATATGCTTCTGAGTCTTGATACCCTGGATGCGGATAAGCTGTTCGCGCCTTGCGGCAATGCTCTTCGCCTCTTTCTCGTCACTCAGAACATTGAACTTCTCTCCTGCCGCAGGAGCTCCGTTGAGTCCGAGAATGGACACAGGAGTGGACGGGCCCGCTGTCTGGACCTTCTGGCCGCGCTCATTGAACATTGACTTGACTTTTCCGTAGAAACTTCCGCAGAGCACGACGTCTCCGACCTTGAGGGTTCCTTCCTGAACCAGCACTGTGGCCAGATATCCGCGTCCCTTGTCAAGAGATGACTCTATGACGGCTCCAACCGCATTCTTGTTCGGGTTTGCCTTGAGTTCGAGAATGTCCGTCTCGAGAAGCACCTTGTCCAGAAGCTTCTCCACATTGAGTCCCTTCTTGGCGGAAATTTCCTGGCACTGGAACTTGCCACCCCAGTCCTCGACAAGTATGTTCATTTCGGAGAGCTGGCGGCGTATGGTTTCCGGATTGGCGCCAGGTTTATCTATCTTATTGATAGCGAATACCATAGGTACTCCGGCAGCCTGGGCGTGGTTAATTGCCTCAACTGTCTGTGGCATCACCGCGTCGTCCGCAGCCACTATGATGATCGCAAGGTCGGTGAGTTGGGCGCCGCGGGCACGCATGGCGGTGAACGCCTCGTGTCCAGGAGTATCGAGGAAGGTGATGTGTCTTCCGTCCTCGAGCGTAACGCTGTATGCACCGATATGCTGGGTGATTCCACCGGCCTCTCCGGCTATGACGTTTGATTTGCGTATGTAGTCCAGAAGAGATGTCTTACCGTGGTCGACGTGTCCCATCACAGTGATGATAGGCGGTCTTTCCACCATATCCTCCGGCTTGTCCGCCTGCTCGTTGCTGTTGATTTCCTCTGAAAGTTCCGCAGTGACGAACTCCACCTTGTATCCGAATTCCTCGGCAACAAGGACAAGAGTCTCGGCATCAAGCCTCTGATTGATGGATACCATAAGTCCGAGGCTCATGCAGGCTCCGATGACCTTTACGACCGGAGTGTTGTTCATAAGGGTTGCGAGGTCGTTTACGGTAACGAACTCCGTAACCTTGAGAACGCTCTTTTCCGCAGCAATCTGCTCCAGTTCCTCCTGGCTCTTCTGAGCGGCGGCCTCGCGTTTCTCCTTGCGGTATTTGGCTCCGAAGTTGTTCTTCTTGCCCTCGTTCATACGGGCGTAGGTTTCCTTGACCTGCTTCTGGATCTCCTTCTGCATCTCCTCCTGCTCGGCCTCGGTCATTGCAGGCTTGAAGCGGTCACGCCTGCGGCCCTTGCCCTGGCCTTGCTGCTGGTTGTTCTGCTGTCCGCGGTTCTCCTTCTTCGGAGAGCGCTCGATGTTGGCGCCGGCCTTGGCCACGTCCACTTTCTGAGAACTTTTCGATATCCTTTCCCTCTTGACAGGCTTGCGGTCGAACTGGGAAAGGTCTATCTTGCCTACGACCTTGAGGGAAGATGCTGGAGCAGGGGCAGATACTTGGGGTTCCTCTCTCTTTTCTTCCTCCACAGGCGCAGTTTTGGTTTGGGGAACTGCAACAGGCTTGGTTTCAGGCTCGATCACGGCCTTTTCCGGCTCAGGAACTGCAACAATCTCAGGCTGAGGTTCCGCTATCGGTTCAGGAGCGGCAACAGGCTCCGGCTCGGCTGCCGGTTCGGGAGCCGGCTCCGGTTCAGGTTCCGCAGCCGCAACAGTCTCAGGCTGCGGGGCTGCAACCGTCTCCGGTTCGGACCCGTCCTTCTTTGCATTGATAAAGGTGTTGCTCTTGATGATGGTCTCACGCTCCGCTTCCGCATCTTCTTCGTCGAATTCCTTCGAAGACTGCTTCTTGCCGTTCTTCTCGAGAATCTCGTTGAGTTTGATGTCGACTTTCTCCGAAGCCTCCTTCAAGGCAAGGTCTTTGCCGAACTGCTTGCCGATCAGAGGCAAATACTCGTCGGAAATCTTAGCGTTGGGATTATCCTCTACATCCACTCCTTCTTTCTGAAGGAAAGCCACCAGGTCCTGAAGCCCGATGTTATACTGTCTTATTATCTTGTTAAGTCTTATATCTGCCATTATTACCCCCTTGTAAATTAATCTTCAAATTCCGCCTTGAGAATGGTTATCACCTCTGCGACTGTCTCGTCCTCAAGGTCCGCCCTCTTGGCGATGTCTTCCGGATCGATTCCAAGGACATCCTTGGCCGTATCGCATCCGATGCTCTTGAGGCGCTCGATAACCCACTCGTCTATCTCGTTTGCGAACTCGTCCAGAGCAACATCCTCCTCGTTGTCCATCTCATCCTTGGCAACCTCTCTCCAGACCTCGATCTCACGGTCGACAAGCATTCCGGCCAGCTGGACATTGCATCCTCCGCGGCCGATACCCTTGCGGACCTCGTCCGGCTGCATGTATACCTTAACCTTGTCCTCCTCGCTCTGGCCCATGTCTATGGATGAGACGTGAGCAGGATTCAGAGCGCGCTGGATCATCAGCTGAGGATTCTGGCTCCACTGGATGACGTCGATGTTCTCGTTGCGAAGCTCACGGACGATTCCGAGGATTCTCCCTCCCTTGACACCTATGCAGGCTCCGATAGGGTCGATTCTGTCATCGTATGATTCGACTGCAACCTTTGCCCTCTCTCCAGGTACGCGGACAACCTTCTTGACGGTGATAAGTCCGTCTGCAATCTCCGGAACCTCCTGCTCGAAAAGTCTCTCGAGGAACTCGTTGGAAGTACGGCTCAGGGTGATGTACGGAGTTGTGTTGTTGCGCATCTCCACGCTCTTGATTATGGCGCGCACGGAGTCGCTCTTCTTGAAGCGCTCTCCCGGAATCTGCTCGTTCTTAGGGATATGGAGTTCATTGCCGTCCTCGTCGAGGATGAGAACTTCCTTGCTCCAGGTCTGATAGACCTCTCCGCAGAAGAGTTCTCCGACCTTCTCGGAGTACTTCTTGTATACGTTGGCCTTTTCAATGTCCATGATGCGGCCCTGAAGGTTCTGACGGATGTTCAGGATACCGCGGCGGCCGAACGATGAAAGAGGAAGTTTCTTGGCATAGGAATCGCCGATCTCATAATCGTCGTCTCCGCTGTCGGCCTTGACCTGGTCTATCGTCATCTGGGAATAAGGATTCTCGACCTCTTCCACGATTTCGAAGTTCTGATAGATCTCGCAGGTTCCTTTGTCGACGTTCACGATGACGTCGAAGTTGTCGGCGCTGCCGTAAGTCTTGGCAATCTGGGTAAGGAATACATCCTTGAGCACACCCATCATCACCGGACGGTCAATATTCTTCTCTTCCTTGAAGTCCTTGAAGGCATCAATGAGAGTGATAATCTGTTCTTTTTCCATTTTATGTATTATTCGTTTATTGTTTTCAGGAGTGAGTCGGCCTCTTCCGAACTGATTCCACGGGAACCCACGGTAAGGGCGTAATCTTCTATGTTGCGGTCGAATGCGGAGAGTACGGCACGATGCACGTATTCGCAGTCTTCGAGATCCACACCGGCACCTTCCTTGTCCAGAGTCACTTCGAAGACGTTGTCGTCGTCGTTGAACATAAGTTCATAAACACTGCAGCCACGTTCCTGCGCAGCCTTTTCAATAACTTTCTGCAATTCTTTCTGTTCCATAGAGCATTATACGGTTCGCGTTTGCACGCCGTTTCTAAAAAACAAAGATAGAAGCCTGCCGGCCTCTATCTCGTTCACTTTGCAAATATAATGAAATTCCTTTAGAAAGCAAACGGAATCATCACAATTCTGCACCCCATCGTATCAAAGATAGCAAATGGATTCGGGGCCCTCGTTGAACAACAGGTCTATCACCGACAGGTTCCCCACGAAACCGAATTTCTCCCTGAACACCTGCCAGTAAGGTTTCGGTTCATAGAGGCTTGGGTGCTTCGGATGTATGTCGGCGGCGGGTTCGTCTTCGGGAACAGGACTGCCGCAGAGCGGAGGATTGATACCTATCTTACTGCAGCAGAATCCGGTAAGTTTGCCGTTGAGCTCCCACAGGGTGCGCGGATGGGAATCGAAGATCCCGAACAGATCCTCCCTGTAATACTCGAAGAAAGGGGAACTCATATATGCCGACTCCAAGGCATATTCCGTCTGCCTCACCCACGGTGTAGAATAGTCCACAAGCACGTCCTTGATTCCGTATTCCCCGTTGTGGACTATCGGGAACCTCAGGTCCATGGGACCGTTTGCCGTAAGAATCCGGCACCGGTTGCGCCAGGACTGCTTTTCATAGCGTTCCCCGCTGTCCAGTATGCAAAAAGAGCACTTCGCCAGGACGGAGAAGTACTCTACGGGTGGAAGATATGCCGTTTTGAGAATCACGCCGCTATTCTATGGCTCCTTTTTCGTGGATGTCTCCGGCACGCACTATCCCTCTCTTGGAAGCGCGGATGAAGTCCACAATGGTTTTCTTCTCTTCCGAATCAGGGAATCCGGCCTCGATGCGGTCTATGGCATCGGAGAAGTTATATCCCTGATAGTAAAGCATATCATAAATGTCCTTTATGTTGCGGATGACATCGGAGTCGAATCCACGGCGTCTGAGCCCGACCAGGTTGACTCCGGCATAGACTATAGGAAGACGTCCGCAAAGGGAATACGGCGGTATGTCCTTGTTGACCGCTGAACCTCCGCCCACCATTGCGTGAGTTCCTATGTGGGAGAACTGGTGCACCTTGGTGCCTCCGCCTATGATGGCCCAGTCATCCACGTCAGTCTCGCCGGCAATGCCCACGTAGCTGACAAGGATGCAATGTTCCCCGACCCTGCAGTCGTGGGCCACGTGAACGTAGGACATTATCAGAGTGTCGCTCCCTATCCTTGTCACACCCTTGCCGCTGGCCTTGGTGCCTCGGTTGATGGTGGCGCACTCGCGAATGTTCACGCGGTCACCTATCTCGACATAGGTCACCTCCCCGTCGAACTTCAGGTCCTGGGGGATAGCGCCCACAACAGCGCCCGGGAAGACCGTGCAATCCCGGCCTATCTTGACATACGGGAATATGGTTGCATGCGGAAGTATCCTGGAGTCTTCTCCGATCTCTACGTTGTCATCTATGTATGCGTAAGGTCCGACCTCCACGTTCTCCGCAAGTTTCGCACCTGGATGAACTGTTGCCAAAGGATGAATTATTGCCATATTCTATTTTGTTTTTTCTCTGATACTCTTTGCTGTCAATGTATTGATCCTGTGCCCAGGCTTGTAGGCGGTGACATTCGCCTTGAGGAAGCCTCCGGCGAGCCTGAGGTCACCCATTATGTCAAGAAGCTTGTGACGGCCGCATTCGTCCGGGAAACGCAGTTCCAGATTGCTCAGATAACCCTGAGGCGTGACGCTGAGCATAGGCTGGCGGAATCTTCTCGAGGCAAGGCGCAGACGGCACTTGGATACCGGCTTCTCCACGATGATGATGGCATTCTGCACGTTGCCTCCCTTTGCAAGGCCCAGGCTTATCAGCTTCATTATCTCATGGAAAAAGCAGAAAGTACGGCACGGGGCCACCTGGGAAGCATAATCCACGCTTTCGTCCCAATGTACGGTCTGGACCCCGAGCACCCTCGAGTCGAAGTCTATGGTGACATTGAACTCGAACTTGTCCGACGGGCTTATCTTGACATAAGAACCGGTCTTTCCGTCAACTATGTTGATCTCCTCCTTGATTTCGAGCCACTTCCTTTCCGCATCCTGCTCTACGGTGCCGTCCGGCGAGATGGACTCGGCATAGAAACGGGCGCTGCCGTCAAGGATAGGAATCTCTTCGGAATCAACTTTGACAATGGCGTTGTCCACCCCCAAACCGGTCAATGCGGAAAGGATATGTTCCACTGTACGAACAGAAATGCCGCCCCTGGTAAGGGTGGTGCTCCTTGCAGTGGACGAAACGTTCTCGGCCACCGCCGCTATCCCGGGGGAACCGGCAATGTCCGAACGGACAAAGACTATTCCTGTATCGGGGTCCGCAGGGCACAGAGTCATTCGTGCATACTTTCCGGTATGCAGTCCCTGCCCCTCGAACGAATATTCCTTCCGTAGTGTCCTTTGTTTCATATAGTCTACAAAGATACTCAAAATGCCGGACTTCACAAACCCCTGCGGAATCCCGAAGAATACCAGGTGGAGTCCGAAGTTATGAGGCACCCTTCTATGGAACTGTCGGATTCTATGAAGCTTACAGCTTCTTCCGGACCTATTACCATACAGTAGGTAGCAAGGGCGTCGGCCTCTGCCCCTGTAGGAGCTATGATAGTGGCGCTTAGGAGGTTATGCCGGACAGGGTAGCCTGTGCGCGGATCGATGGTATGGGCGTATTTCTTTCCGTCCCTGACGTAGAATTTCCTGTAGTTGCCGGAAGTCACGACACCGTAGGATCCGCCGTCCGACACCCAGATGCCCTTGATGGACTCGCCGGGAGTATTGTTCCCGTCGTAAGGGTCATCGATTCCTATGGACCAGCCGTTGCCGGAAGCATTCACTCCCCTGCAATAAATCTCTCCAACGTCGACCAGCATATCCTTGACCCCTGCCCTGTCCAGGAATGCGGCTATCACATCGCAGGTGTACCCCTGGGCAATAGCATTGAAATTGAGTTTTTTGCGCTGGGAGCACAATTCCAGTGCCTCTGCTACGGTTTCGGGAGACGGAAGGCTGTCGGGGGTGAAACCGAACCCCCATATGTCGAACAGAGGGGCCGCAGCGGCATCGAATGCGCCTCCCGTTCTCTGCCGGAACTGTTCGGAAAGCTCCGACAGGGCGGAAAAATGCTCGTCGGGGATTACCGGCTCACCTGAATTGAAACGGCTCAGAATGGAGGATTTGTTGTATCCGGAAACCGATCCGTCTATTGCCCGCAGAACCGCCTCGACAGAATCCCTTACGGCCCTGCGCCCCATTGTGACACCATCCCTGTTGTATTTGACGGTATAGACTCCTCCCTGGGCATAGCCGGAGAACGAATCGTATCCTCGGCTGCAGGAAGACGTCAGAACGGCCGACACCAGGAGCATGGCCGTAAAAAAAATGTTGTCGACTCGCATGACAGGCAAAGTATTTGCACAAAGGTAGCGGTTTTTAGAGCAAAAATCCGCATATTTGTAAGTTAATATGACAACAATGAAACTGAAGAACATCTTTGCCGCACTGGCCGTTGCCGCCCTGCTTGTCCCTTCCTGCAAGAAAGATGACAACAAGGAGGTCACATACCTCTATTTCGACGGCAGCATTTCTTTCTCCTTGCCGTCATACGTCAAGGCCGGAGACACTTTTACTTTTGACATAAACGAAATATCCACTCTGACATCAGACAAACTCGCCCAAGGCGAAGAAATCAGATATTATGTCACAGACCCATACACCGCAGTCAACGACACGCTTGACAACCGGGATGGCAAATTCACCTTCACGGTTCTTGACACACTCGGCTCGTTCACACTGACAGTCAAGGGCTTCTGCAGCGGCTTTGTAAACAGCAGCTGTTCGGCCACATTCGTCACGATAGACAACGACCTGCTGCACGGATCACTGACCGGCACAGGAATAGGTGTGTTGGACAAGCATTTCACGGACCCGCGCGACAGCAATGTATATTATTATACCCAGAAAGGAAATCTGCTCTGGACCAGAAACAACCTCGGATACGCCGGAAGCGGAATCCCATATATGGAATCCAAGGTGATGGACAAGCTATTCGGCCGATTCTACAGTTATGACCAGGCTGTCGGAGCTTGCCCGGAAGACTGGCGTCTTCCTACGGAGTCCGAATGGCAGGCCCTGTTCGACAGCTACGGCGGCAATGCGGGCGAACTTATGGCAGATGCCAGATTCAACGACAATGCAATGTGGACATACTGGAGGGAAGTGCGTCCTACCAATGGAAGCGGGATAGGACTTCTGCCGGTCGGCTACGCCTATGAATCCGTCAACGGCAAGGCCTTCGGCGGTTCCGGAGCGTATGCCGCTTTCTGGACGTCCAGCAAAGAAAACGGACTGGGCGTATTTCGTTATATCAACGAGCAAAGCAGCACGATATTCAGAGGAACGCAATCCTGTGAATCATTCTATCTTCCTGTCCGTTGCGTAAAAGAAAAATAAGACCTATGGAATACAATACAACCCTGACGAAACTCGAAATGCCGGAATACGGCCGCAGCATACTCAAGATGGTCGAGCATCTCAAGACCATAGAAGACAGGCAGAAAAGATCCGAACAGGCTGTCGCTGTGGTGAAAGCGATGGAAATACTTAACCCTCAGGTCCACAGCCAGGAGAACTGGGAGCAGAAGCTCTGGGATCACCTGTACATAATATCCGGATTCGATCTGGACATAGATTCACCATATCCATGTCCTGTGAAGGAAGAGTTCAGCAAGGCTCCGGTGACCATCCCTATGAAGGACACGAAGATCAAGGCCACCCATTACGGACGCAATATTGAAAAGATCATAAATCTGCTCTGCGACGAGCCGGACGGAGAGGTCAAGACTGCGATGCTCAAGGAGCTGGCCGTATATATGCGCCAGCAATACCTCATCTGGAACAAGGACAGCGTGGCAGACGAGACAATATTCCAGGATATCGTAAAACTTTCCGACTACAGGCTCACCATTCCGGAAGGACTGTCCCTGGAAAGGATATCCAACAATGCAAGCTTCGCCCGCCCAGGGATGGGTGTAAACGTGGGCCAGACTGCATTCAGAAAACAAGGAGGCCGCAAGAACAACCACAAAGGGGGAAGAAAGAGATGAAGATTCCTGACAAACTGAAGTTCTGGAACAGTTGGGACGAAGACAGCCGCAAGGCGATGGTCCGGATTATCGGTATCCTGACCGGAATTGTGGCCTTGTTCACTTTGATTTCCATTATTTCATATATCCTTCACTGGCAGGAAGATATGGGACTTGTCGGGGATCTTTCCGGCAAGGCGGGGATGCTCGGTTACAAGACCGGACGGTTGCTTGTATGCCGCTGTTTCGGAATAGGCAGCCTTGCAATCGTATATGCGCTGGCGGCGGTTTCTCTCAGATTCCTGGCAGGAAAGTTCAAGACAACCCTTCCAAAAGCCATAGTGCTATCCCTGTTCGGGGCTTTCATATTCTCGGTTGCATTTGCATTCATAGGCTATTATACCGGGCTGGAAACCGCTTTTGGAGGCGGTCTGGGAGGCAGATGCGGTGATTTTGCGTGCGCCTGGGGCATAAGGGCCGTAGGGGACGTTACTGCAGGACTGCTGATTGCATTCCTGATAATAGTATGGCTGTTCTGCAGCAGCCGCAGATTCACCAAATGGTTTGCCGGCAACCCTGAGCGTGACGAGGAAAAGGCGCGCAAGCGCCGCGAGGCAAGGGATGAGCGCAAACGCTTGCGCGAGGAAAAGAAGAAGGCTGCTGTCATTCCGGAGATTCCTGAAATCCCTGAAACGACGGAAACCATTGAAGAAATGCCGGAGATAACGGAAGTCCCTGAAACTCAGGATGTGCCGGATATGCCGGAGGACCTGTTCCCTATCGAATCCGTCGAACTCACCGAGGCGGCCGCTGGGCCGTCGATGGAAGTCATACGGGAAGGGAGCGCCCTTGACGTGGACATTGAGGACCTTCCTCCTATCGACAATCGTCTTGACCCTGCCTACGGACTTCCGAAATTCAAATTCCCTTCTCTGGACCTGCTCCAGAGTTACTCCGAGGGGCGCAAGGACGTGTCTATGGACGAGCTGAACCGCAACAACAACAAGATACGCACCGCACTTGCCAACTACAGGATCGAGGTGGTGGACGTAAAGGCCGTTGTAGGACCTACCATAACACTGTACAAGGTTTACCCGGCACCGGGCGTGCAGATTTCCCAGATCAAGAGGTTGCAGGATGATATCGCGATGTCCCTCAACGCCAAGGGTGTCAGGGTTGTCACGTTGAACGATTCGGTGGGAATAGAGGTCGCTAATGACCATTCTTCCATAGTTCCGGTAAAGGCCCTGCTAAACGACGATTCATACAGGAACACGAAGGCGGACCTGCCTATCGCCCTGGGATATACGATTACACAGAAGGTCAAGATATTCGATCTGGCAGACGCGCCTCACCTACTTATCGCCGGTGCCACCAAACAGGGTAAATCCGTATGTCTGAACGAGATAGTGACTTCCCTGCTGTATGCGAAGCATCCGTCGGAACTGAAATTCGTGTTCATCGACCCCAAGATGGTCGAGTTCTCGGCCTATGGGAGGCTGCTCAAGCACTACCTTGCCGTTCTCCCGGACGCAGGGGACGAGGACGAAGAGAAGAAGAACGCCATTGTCAAGAATCCCAAGAACGCCGAAAGGATACTGCGATCCCTCACTATCGAGATGGATGAACGCTACCAGCTGCTGAGCGAGGCGGGAGTGAACAACCTCAAGCTTTACAACAACAAATTCAAGGAACGCAAGCTGCGGCCTGACCACGGTCACCGCTTCCTTCCGTACATAGTCGTGATAGTCGATGAGTATGCGGATCTTACCATGTCCGCCGGCGCCAGCGCCGAGACCAAGGCATCTGCCAAGAGCATAACGAACTCCATCATACGACTTGCGCAGAAAGGACGTGCTGCGGGCATCCACGTGATTCTTGCAACCCAGAGGCCTTCCGTTGACGTGATAAGCGGCCAGATCAAGGCCAATTTCCCTGCACGAATAGCGTTCCGAGTAGCCCAGAGGGTGGATTCAATGACCATCCTCGATTCTCCCGGGGCCGACAAGCTCATAGGAAAGGGCGATATGCTCTTCTCTGCCGGAATAGATGCCGAGCGTATTCAGTGCGGACTCGTCGAAGGCGACGAGATAGAATCCATCACCGAGTTCATAGGAAAGCAGAAAGGCCCGATGAAGTCATACAACACCCCTTACTATCTGCCATCGGTGGACGACCAGACCGCCGAGGGTGGAGCCGAGGGAGGCGTTGACATGAGCAAGGTGGACGAGAGGTTCGAAGAGGCCGCCCGTATGGTAGTTATGCTTCAGAAGGGATCCACATCCGCACTGCAGACCAAACTTGGTATGGGATTTGCGAAAGCTGCCAGAGTGATGGACCAGCTGGAGTCCGCCGGAATAGTGGGACCGTCGCTTAGCGGAGGAAAGCCGCGCGAGGTGTTGGTAAGCGACCTGGACCAGCTTGAAACCATACTGAACCTCTACAGATAATGAAAAGAATAGTCATCGCCCTGTTGGCTCTGTTCGCTTCATGCATGGCATTCGGACAGACGGAACTTGCCCAGACGCTGCTCGGCAAGCTGAACACCCATAAGGTATCGTTCAGCTATTCCTGCACGGTCAACCTTGACGTCCCGATGAAAAGCAGCGGAACCATTACCGCCCAGCAGAACAGTTACAGACTTACCACGGCCGGCATGGACATATACTGTGACGGGACAACCCGCTGGACTGTAGATACTGCAACAAAAGAGGTTTATATCGAGAACGCCACCGGGCTCAGGGAATACCTTGCAGACACGCAAAGGTATCTTGACAACCTTAGCGACATAGAGCTGTCGGACGTAAAAGTCGAGCCTGTGGATACCAGGGAAGGGATATTCAGATTTGACGAAAAGTCCCTGGACTCAAGCTGGGTAGTAACCGACCTCAGATGACATCACGGACTTCTCCGGTGCGTACGAACCAGAGATATCCTCTGACATTCTTGTACCCGAGGCTGCGGTAAATGTTCATATAACCGCGAACCTGCTTCTCGTATCCGGGTTCGAAGTCGCCGAACTTGTAATCGATGATATCCACGCCCTGCTGCGTAATGACGACGCGGTCCGGGCGTTTTTCTTTTCCAAAACGGTCGAAGAGGGACAACTCGTTGCGTCCGTCGGAGCTAAACCATTCACTGCGGGAATCGATTGCAGCGGCAAGCAGGGAGAGGGCCTCCTCGCCCTGGGCGGCTGAAAGGGCCCCGCTGCGGACAGAATCATCGACTGCAGGCTTGAGGTCATCGGGACGGTTGACCTTCGACAATATCCCGTGAAGCGCCAGTCCTGCCAGACGGGCCGAGGCGGCCGGACCAGTAGTTCCGTCCTCGCCGAAGAAGTCCGCCGAATCCGATGACGGCTTAAGGCGGCCATCGAGAGGGATTGATGCATATTCCGCGGCAAATTTACCGACAGAGGCAGCCTGTGACGAACCAGCCCTGTCCATTCTTGAAAAGTCATAGTCCTTGCCGAACGTGGTGCTTCCCATCTGCTCGCAGTAGGCGTACAGCAGTTGGGACATATTGGTCGGATCCTTGGACATGTTTTCCTTGAATGCCTTTGGAGGCTCGGCGGCAATCACGTGAATCTGCTTCCCCGCCCTGGTAAGAGCGACGTAGAATATATTGATGTTGTCCACCGACTGCAGGCTGCGCTGCGACTCGTAATAAGGGGCGAAGGATGATTGGAGCGAATCTTTCGTAAGGTTGACCGGGTACAGGCCGTTGAGAGGTCCGTCCTGGTCCAGATGGCACCAGTGCACCTCGGGCATATACAGTTTCACCTTATCCGCAAACGGGAATATCACATACGGGAATTCCAGTCCCTTGGACTTGTGTACGGTGATTATCCTGACTGCAGAAGAGGTTTCCGGGCAACCTATTGCCGGATCTTTGTCATTCCAGCGCTTGAGGTACAGCCTCAGGTTGTTGCCGTTGATGTCTGTCCAGGACTGAAGGTCGTCCATAAAGGCTTGGATGAAAAGAGTCTCTCCCGCAAACGTAGCCGGGTCATAATCCCTTATTTCCCGCAGGAGCGACTCGCAAAGGTCCACAAGCGAATGGTATTTGTCCGGAAGACTGATGGACATTGAGTCCGAGAGATACCTCCCTATTCCGTCGTCCGGATTGTCCAGACAGCTCAGGAGTGACACCAGCCTTCTTACCGTAAGCGAAGACTTGAGTTTCAGGGAATCGTCCGATATCACGGGGATTCCGTTCGAAACAAGATGGCCGGCAATCGCAGAACCTTCCTTGTTCCCCCTTACCAGTACGGCTATCTCGCCCGGAAGAGCCCCTCTTTCAAAGGCGGATCGTACAGACTCCAGCACTGCATCCATCTGGTTGTCCGTAAAGGTGACGCGCACACAGCCCTGCTGGTCATCGTCAAGCCGGACTATCTGATTGACATCCTTATATATATCTGAAAGTCCAAGCCTTTGGGCTGCGAAACTGAAGAATCCGTTGTTGAAGTTCACCACCCTGGACGTGCTGCGCCAGTTTCCGTCAAGCGGCTCTTCCTCGGCATCCGGGAAATCCTCACGTACCTTGGAACCCAGAAGTGTCCAGTCGGAATCCCTGAAACGGTAGATGCACTGCTTGACGTCACCTACTATCAGATTGTCCCCACCCTTGGAATCGCTTTCGCGCAGCAGAGGCAGGAAGTTCTGCCACTGGATATTGGAGGTGTCCTGGAATTCGTCCAGCAGGAAGTGATTGTAACGCACGCCGAGTTTCTCATATACAAAAGGAGCATCACTTCCGTCGATAATGTCCCGGAGTACCGTATTGGAGTCGTCCAGGCACATCAGTTTCTTTTCCTTGAGCAAGGCATCGTACTCCCTGTAGAATTCACCCGCAACTCCAAGGCTGAAGATCAGTTCCTCAAGAGTCTTTGCCGTACAGTACAGGCTGTACGGCTTGCCGAACATGTCCTGAATTTCTGAAGGCAGTTTGGACATGGCCCTCGGCTTGGGGCATTCTATCTTCTTCCCCTTCTCATAGCCTTCCACGTATGGCGAAACCTTCTTCTCGAAATCGGATATGATGGTACGGCAATTCTTCCTGAGCGCACCCAGGTTCTCTTTGGAATAGATCTGGGAATCGATGAGCGAATGCTGTTCGGCAAGCCTTCTGTGCTCTTCCGATTTGAGTTTGACGCCCATATCGTAGAGTTTCTTGTCCACAGAAAACTTCTGGCCGGACGCCAGGGCGGATGCCATGCTTTCCCTTATCCATTCAAGAAGTTCGGTGCTTTCCTCGGTCAGAGAATCAAGTACACGGTCCATGGATTCGGTGACTACGGATTCCTTGTCCAGTTCGATCTGATAGTCGGCGAACTGCCCTATCTCACGCGAGAAAGCCTTGAGAGTGCGTTGGAAGAACTTGTCTATCGTGCTTATGGAGAACGCTCCGTAATCGTGGAGCAGGTTGACAAGAACCTCCCTTGCGCGGGGATTGTCCTTGGCCTGTTCCGACAGGTCTTTGAGAATACGGGTCTTCATCTCGGCGGTAGCCTTGTTGGTAAAGGTGACCGCAAGTATATGCCTGTATGAATACGGATCGTCACCCGCAAGCAGCAGTTCCCTGTATTTGCGGGACAAACGGTAAGTCTTGCCTGAGCCGGCCGATGCCTTCAATATCTTCATTTCCCGCAGATTTGTCTGAATTCACAATTGTCGCAGGCTGTGGCGGTCCCGAATCGGGTCTGGTCTCCCCTGCGCTCGAAAGGCAGTTCAATATCCGAAATCTCTGACAGCACGTCATCCAGAACGGTCTTGTAGTGTTGCTTGTCATCCTCGGAAAGAAGAATGTTCTCCACCGGCGAGACAAAGAGCCTGTGGATGTCATATATCGAGAACTCCATATCGCAGTCTTTCACTTCCTTCCTGTCTTTCAGCAGGGAGTAGTACACGTACAGCTGAAGCCCCACCTTGTCTTTGTCTACCGTTCCTGTCTTATAATCGACTATTCTGGCATTTCCTTTACGGAAACTGTCAATCCTGTCTATGGTTCCCTTGAAATTGAATCCTCCGATGTTCCCGAATTCCGTCAACTCCAGCCCGATTACCCTGAAGCCGCCCAGATTCTCTGATTTCAGTAGGGACATATCGCTCTTGAGCGTATTCTCAACGTAGCTGCATACTATGTCCTCCGATATGACATTCCTGCCGGAAATGTCGATGCTCTTGAGATTATCGAGCAGCCTTTCACGCACTCTGGAACGGATGAGTTCCTTGTCCTTTAGCAGTTCCCCGATGAAACGGCAGCTGACAAATCCGTCTGCCGGTTCCGAGTACAGGGCCTTCATCGTTTCATGGAAAACGGTTCCGAGCCCGGATGCATCCAGGGATTCGGTCACTTCATCGTCCGGGCGCAGACCGCACACCTTGGCATAGTAGAACTTGGCCGGGCATACCTGATATGTCTGGACCGACGACACGGAAAGATACTTCCCGTGCAGTTCCTGCAGCATCTCCGGAGTCTTGAGTATAGGCTCAGGAACGGCGGGCGCAACCAGAGGAGCGCTCATCACGAACTTGTTCATCTTTACCCCGAAGTGCAGTTCCAGCTGGCTGATGTAGCGGCTCGGCTCGCCGGAACGGCTGATCTCCGAACGTGAATCATATAGCATCCAAACATTGGAAGCACGCTGTATCAGGCGGTAGAAGTAATACGCCCACACGGCATCCTGGTATTCATAGGTAGGAAGAGAGAATCCTTTCCGCAGTTCCGGAGGAATGAACGAGGAGCTTACAGCCCTGTGCGGGAATATCCCCTCGTTGCAACTGAGTATTATCACATTGTCAAAGTCCAGCGCCCTGGTTTCCAGCGGTCCCATTATCTGCAGGCCTTCCAGAGGCTCACCCAGGAAAGGCACGGAACTTGACCTGACCATATTGGCAAGCAGCCTGAAGAAAGTCGACGGCTCCACGTCAAGCCCCTCGCAGGAATCAAGCTGTCCTACGGACAGATAGTACTCCCTGGCAAAATCCAGTTCGATCTCCATGTCCGGAATCTGTTTCAATGCCGATGCCACATAAGATACTATGTTCTGGAGATATTCGCCCGGCTTCCCGCCAGACGGCTTGAAAATCAGTTCCAACAGAGCCCCTCCGCGGAGTTCCTCTTCCGGAATGTAATAGCGGGCGGATTTCCTGACATTGCCGGTTATGATCTTCTCTTCCCCGCTGATGACCGATTTGAACACGCTGTTGGAGAATATGGACCATACCTGCTTGTGATAGAAGAAATTCCGGCCGTCCTTCACCCTCATCCGCATCTGCAGGTCCGCGATGTCCCTCATAAGTGAGGAGAGTTCGCTCCCGGAAAGCGGGTAGCCCATGGTCACGTTGAGGCTCGTTATCTCTTCCGGAATGGAATTGAGCACCGGTATGAGCAGCTGCTCGTCCGGGATAATGACAGCCGTGTTCAAACCTACCTTTCCAAGACGCCTGAGGACAGAGGGCAGCTGCTTGGCCTGGCCTACCGATGAAGGCACGCTCATCACATTGAATTCAGTCTGCGGGAGGCTCTGCTCGTCCAGATCGAAAGCCTGGGGAAACATCTGCACATTTTCCGACAGGAAGAGGGATGACTTGTTATGAGGCTCGCGGATGAGATCACTAACATAATCCCAGCAGAACTGCGCCATGCGTGCATCCCTGAGTTTGCCCAGAAGACGCTTTTCGCACTCGTTAAGCGCGTTCAGGCCCACAAAGACAAAGCAGTCCACTCCCTGGAAACGCTCCGGAAGAACGTCCCTTGCCGCATTGACGGCCAGGCTTTCCGCTACGCTGCGATAGACCTGTCCCTCGTAACAGCAACCGCATTCCTGCAGCCGGGCATTGTATTTCCTGTACAAAGGAGCAAGGACGGACCATACCCCCAGAAAACGGTCCTTATACTCGGAAGGCGTGTCGAAGTTGCCCAGAAAGCGCTCCAGGGCATTTTTCTGCGTTTCCGACAGAAAATCGCCCGATTCCTGCATCCTGCGGAAATCCGCCACGTTGGCAAAGATGGAATCCGCCTGGACAAGATATTTGTCAACGTCATTGAAATCCGACAGAATCACGTTGCCCCAGAACAGGAAATCGTCCAGAGTCTCTGCTTTGGGCACGAATTGTGTGTAGCATTGGTAAAGGTGTACCAGCAACTGGATCTGGGAAGTCGGTGTTTTTCCGGCAATGCCATAGAAGAAATCGTTCATCGTATACAGCATAGGGGCAAGGCAAGCCCTGCCGCTGCGCTCCACCTCTTCTCCGAGATATTTCTTGAAAAAGGCCAGAGAGCGTCTGTTGGGGAATATGAAACACTTGTCCCCTATTCCTCCTTCCGCAAAATAATGAGCGGCTACCTGCTGTAAAAACGGTTTCATCGGTAACAAATATAACGAAAATTCAGTACTTTTGTAAGATATGTCAGCAGAGAACGATTTTTCAAGACTTGAACTCAATCTCAAGGGATGCGAGAGCAATTTCAGGTACTTCAGGGGACTGATCGAACCCGAAACCAAGCTGCTTGTGCTTGTCAAGGCCAACGCTTACGGGCACGGCGCCGTTGAATTCGCGTCCATGATGCAGGCCTCTGGCGCAGACTACCTTGCCGTAGCCCTTCCTGTCGAGGGAGTGGAACTCCGCAAAGCCGGAATCTCGCTGCCCGTGCTTGTTCTCACTGCCGGAACCGACTTTTTCCCTGAAATCATAGATTATGCTTTGGAACCCGGCATTCCCAACCTGTATACGCTCAAGTCTCTTGTCTCTCTGTTGCACGAAAGAGGAATCAAGGACTTCCCGATTCACATCAAGCTGGACACCGGAATGCATCGCCTGGGCTTCATGAAATCTGAAATCCCGGAGCTTCTCTCTTATCTTGCCGGCTGCCCCGAGGTCAAAGTCAAGTCCATGTACTCACACCTTGCAGTTGCGGAAGACCCGGAGCAGGACGAATTCACCCTGGGACAGATCAGGATGTTCCTTGAAGAGACGGAGTTCATATCCAAGAGCCTGGGGTACAACCCTATGAGGCATATACTTAACTCGGCCGGAATAGAGAGATTCCCCGAGTATCAGCTGGATATGGTAAGGCTTGGAATCGGGGTCTACGGAATAAGCGCTCTGAAGGATGTCAGGCTTGCTCCTGTAGCCTCTCTGAAAGTCAAGATCCTGCAAATCAAGGAACTCAAGCCGGAAGACGGCACCATAGGATATGGCCGCCACGGAAAGATTGCGCCTGCCGGCACCCGCACGGCGACGATACCCGTAGGATATGCGGACGGAATAAACCGTCACCTGGGCAGGGGCAGGGCATCCTTCTGCCTCAACGGGCACAGGGTTCCCACGATAGGCAATATATGTATGGATATGTGTATGCTGGATATCACCGGTGTGGATGCCAAGGTGGGCGACACCGTGACCATATTCGGTGCCGACCCTACCATCAGCGAACTTGCCGGGATCCTGGATACTATTCCTTACGAGATTCTCACCTCCGTTCCAAGGCGCATAGAGCGCATTGTCATAAGGAAGTAGCAGAGTCTATCTCTTTCAGGAGTTCCTCCACTGCGGCCTTGAGCTGCAGGTCTTCGCCTTTGGCAATGGATTCGGGCCTGTTGAGGACGTAAACGTCCGGCTCAAGCTGTGTTCCTTCAAGGTAATTGCCTTCTGCGGTCCTGTATCCTATCACAGGTATTCCGAATATGAGCGACGGATCCTGCAACGTCACCCAGTTCACGCTGGTCATAGTTCCAGGAACAGGAGCTCCCACAAGTTTCCCCAGTTTTTCGTGACTGTAAACCCAAGGGGTTCCGTGGGCATTGCTGTAGTTGGACTCGCACTGGAGCATTATGCTAGGCTTGTTCCAGCGGCGGGACGGCATATCACAGCTTTCCCTTCCGCGAATCACCTGTGTAAGGTATTTGTGCCCGCTGAACAGGATCTCTATATCCTCGTGCATGCGTCCGCCTCCGTTGAAACGGGTGTCTATCACAATTCCGTCACACTTGTTGAACTTGCCCAGAACATCGGAATATACCGGGCGGAAACTTCCGTCATCCATGGACTCGATGTGTACATAGCCGAGCCGGCCACCAGACCACTTTTCAACGTCGGCCGCGCGTTGCTTCACCCAGCGGCGGTACAGAAGCGAACTCATCACGGACGCGCTTACCGGGACGACTACATATTCCTTCCCGTTTCCGGTCTTGACCAGTGTCTTCTTCCCGGCCAGGCCCGCAAGCAGTACAGAGGCATCCTGCCCGTCGGTGATGTCTGTCCCGTTTATTCCCGTTATGACATCCCCCGCCTTGAGTTTGAGTGATGCATGGTCGAAAGGACCGTCCTTCACTATCTCGGCGACTTTGAGGCCCGGGCCCCGGTATTCAAGGTCATAAAGCAGGCCGAGCGAGGCCGTTGCATCTTCTGCGGCAGGAGCGCGGAAGCGTCCTCCGGTATGGGAGACATTGAGTTCACCCAGAAGTTCGCTCAAAAGCTCGGCAAAATCCGCATTGTTGGAAATATGAGGCAGGAACTTGCGGTATGCGGCCGTCATGGCGTTCCAGTCGACTCCGTTCATGTCTGCGGTATAGAAGCGTCGGAACTCCTCCCGGCAAACATAATCGTACATATACTCCCTCTCCGCAACATGGTCCACCTTGTATTCGCCGCTTACAGGAATTCCTGTGAACGAGTCGCCATCCAGTTTCTTGAGGCCGGATCCCAGAAGGAAGATGGAATTCCCCGCAGCAGCAAATCTGCCGCCGCCGGCGCCCTTTGAAACGAGCCTTGTCTCCCTGCTGCGCAGTGACATCTTCCAAAGGTCCAGACCTCCCTCGAAACTGCTCAGATAATACAGGCTTTCGCCGTCCGGGCTGAGTATGGCATCTCCGAGATTGCTGCTGTTCGGAGTAAGCCGCACAATCCTGTCGCTTATCCCCTCCAGTTCCACAGCTATCTTTTTGGGCGAGTTGGTAGTATCCGCCTTGGCGGCCTTCTTGTCAGAAGCCTTGAGAAGTTCGTAATCCTCCTTGGAAAGACGGTATCTGTCATAAGCATCCTGATTCACGAAGCACAGGAATGCATCCATCTGCGAACCCCAGGAAGCGTGCGCGCGCATTCCGAATATCTCGCTCTGGAACAGAATGGCATTCCCGCCCAAAGCCCAGCGTGCGCCACCTGACATATATCCGCTGGAGGTAATGTTGGTGATTCCGCCGCCGTCGGCGCTTACTATCCCCACGTCATTGTACGGTTCGTGACCGTTTGCCGTGAATTCGACCGTAAACCATTTCCCGTCGGGGCTCCACTCGAATTCGAAAGGATATGACTGGCTGTACCAGGTGCTGCCGTCCGTAACCTCGCGGACACGATGTGTCTTGACATTGGCCACCATGAGCTTCGTGCGGTCCTGGACAAAGGCCACCTCTTTCCCGTCCGGAGAGAACTTGGGGCTGCTGCGTTCGATTGAAAGATCGGGGAGGAAAGGCTTCTCGTCAATGACGGTGGCATTCGGGAAGTCCGGATCGTCATCCCTGCCTATCGTTGCAATGTAAAGCTGGGATATACCGTCACGCTCGCTGGCATAGATGACGGAGCGGTTGTCGGCTCCGAAACTTACATTCTTCTCGGCCGCTGCAGTGTGGGTAATCTGTTTGGTCGTCCTGTATTTTACCGATGTCACGAACACTTCCCCGCGAACCACAAAGGCAATCTGGCTGCCGTCAGGGCTTACGGATGCGTCGGACGAACCTCCGGAAAGAGGCATCCTTTCGATATGGTTCTCCCCGTCCAGAGTAAGGTCTATGTCAACCTTGACAGGAGCGGAGCCTGGCTTCTGCGTATAGATTTCTCCGTCCCAGGTATAGCAGAGAAGACCTCCGCCGATGGACAGGAAACGTACAGGGTGCACCTCGAACGAACTTACCTGCTTCCAGCCGGCAGGAACGACCCCTGCCTGCTCAGGCTTTCCCTCGGGATTCGATGTTCCGGAAAGAGGCATTTCCCATACATTCATTGTGTGCGAGGCCACCTCGCTCAGGAAATATACGCTGTTCCCGTCCGGGCCGAGTACAGGATTGCGGTCCTCGCCGGAGCGGTTGGTCAGGTTGGTATGCCTGCCGCTTTTGAAATCATACCTCCAGATATCACGGGTAATTGATGACGTATGATGCTTTCTCCATTCATCCTCAAAGCCTTTCTGGTCCTGATAAAGGAAGAAATCCCCGCTCTTGGACAGGCAGAGCATCTCGGCCGGAGTGCCCAGCACCTGAACGGTCCTTCCTCCGGTGACAGGCACGGAATAAAGTTCGGTCATAGACGATGTCGGGAAAAGCGCGCTTGACGCCGGATCCTGAATGGACGCGCTGAAAAGAACCGAGCCGCCGTCAGTGGAAAAAGCGGACGGAATCTCGCTTGCCGAGTTGAAGGTCAATCTGGTAGCGTCACCGCCCTCGGAAGACATCACGTACACGTCATTACCGCCGTTGCGCCTGCTGGCAAAGGCTATCCTGGTCCCGTCCGGACTCCATACAGGATTGGAATCGTAACCTTCCAGGGAAGTCAGACGACAGGCCGTGCCGCCGGAGACGGGGACGGTCCATATGTCTCCTTTGTAGCAGAAGGCGATTGACGTGCCGTCAGGCGAGATCTGAACGTCCCTGAGCCACAAAGGCTTGACGGACGAGGCTCCCATCATATTGAAGGATGAAATCAGCAGTGCTGAGAGAACGATTGCAAAAACATTTCTTTTCATATGTATCGTCAAACTTTATTCAAGACGGGTAAATATAAGAACTATTTCATAAAAAAAGCCGCAGAAATCTGCGGCCTTGTCTTTTTAGAACCTGTCTTCTGATGAGACGGTCAACTTCTTGCGTCCGTGACGCCTGCGTGCTGCAAGAACGCGACGTCCATTGGCTGTAGCCATACGCTCGCGGAAGCCATGCTTGTTGACTCTCTTGCGGTTTGATGGTTGGAATGTTCTTTTCATTATGTTTTCTTTTTAATTATTCAGAATTGGGAGGGCAAAGATATTATTTTCTAATATCAATCACAAATTTTTCTGAAAAATATTCGTCGGAAAGCCATCTCGACAGGGGAACAGCGCACACCTTGGCCGGGTCATAAGAGAATTTGCGGCAGAAATCGGCTATCTCACTGTTGACATCTCCCCCCTTTAGATACAGGATACCCTTTCTGAACTTGCCCTTCACCCATGGATAGAAATTATCCAGCGAAGTAACGGCCCTGGAGACTATCCAGTCATATGTTTGAGGTAACGACTCGGCACGAGCGTTTACGCAGGTAACGTTTTTAAGGCCGAGAGCGTCCGACACGGCCCGGGCTACGGTTATCTTCTTGCCTATCGAATCGCAAAGGGTGAAGTCTGCCTGAGGGCTGACCATTGCCAGAGGTATGCCGGGGAATCCCCCGCCCGTGCCAAGGTCAAGTACCTTCTCGCCGGCCTCGAACGGCCTGTATTGAGCTATTGTAAGGGAATGCAGGATATGATGCTCATAGACGTTGTCTATATCCTTGCGGGAAATCACGTTGATTCCACTGTTCCATTCCGTCCAGAGCCGTATCGCCTCTTCAAAAAATTCCTTATTCGTTTCCATCTTCCTTCATCTTGTCTATCATTGCCTTGGCTCTGCGGATGCGGGTGCGTACCGTGTTGAGTTCAATGTCCATCTCTTCGGAAATTTCCTTGTACTGAAGACCGTCTATCAAACGCTTCTTTGCGATTTCCCTGTATATTTCCGGAAGACCGTCGATGTAGGACTGCGTATGCTCCTTGTCTTCTTCCTTGATTATACTTTCCAGAGGTGTGTCCACCTCGTCCCCAATCTGGTCTATGACAGACATCGACTTGGTACCGTCATCAAGGGATACATACTTCTTGCTGGAACGGTTTTCCTGTTCCAGGGTATCCAGGGCCGTATTGCGCGCGATGGTCTTGAGCCAGGTGGAAAACTGACTTCTCGCGGGATCATACGTGCTGATCTGCCGGAAAGCCTTTTCAAAGCTCTTGGAACAGATGTCATCTACATAAAAATCGTCCAGATGTTTTATCCATCCTTTCAGGTACGCCCTCAGGGAATCTATGTTGGTGTCCCACAACTCCGTAAAAGCTGTGCCGTCACCTATCATTGCCAGGCGCACGAGTTCATCAATGGGCCTGGAGCCAGTTCTTGCCATAATTACACTCAACAGTTAACGGTACATTCAGTTTGATCACTCCCTCCATCTCCGAGACAAGTATTTCCCTGACCCGTTCTATCTCGGCCACCGGAACCTCCAGAACAAGTTCATCGTGAATCTGAAGCACCATCCTGGACTTCAGATTCTCGCGGCGCACCCGCTCGTCAACCCTTGCCATGGCAATCTTGATGATATCCGCTGCAGTCCCCTGGATAGGGGCATTCACGGCATTGCGCTCGGCAAGAGAACGTATCTGGGCATTCTGTGCATTGACGTCCGGAACATAGCGCCGACGTCCGAACAGGGTCTGGACATATCCGTTCTTGCGCGCAAAGAGTATCGTATTGTCAATGAATTCCCGGATGGCAGGAAAGGAAGAAAAATAATCGTCTATGATGCTTTTGGCCTCGCTGCGGGAACAACGCAGCCTCTGCGCCAGCCCGAATGCCGATATGCCGTACATTATTCCGAAGTTGGCAGTCTTGGCTACCCTGCGCTGCCCAGGTGTCACGCTGTCCAGGTCAACTTTGAATATCCTGGATGCCGTAACGGAATGGACGTCTGTCCCAGCCCTGAACGCCTCGATCATATTGGCATCCCCGCAAAGATGGGCCATCAGCCTGAGTTCTATCTGTGAATAATCCGCAGACATTATCACGCTGTCATTGTCCGGAGCCACGAACGCAGCTCTGATTTCCCTTCCCTGGTCTGTCCTGATTGGGATATTCTGCAGGTTGGGGTTCGAACTGGACAAGCGTCCTGTAGACGTAAGGGCCTGATTGAACGTTGTATGGACTCTCCCGTCACGGCTGCTCACATACTGCGGGAACGGCTCGATATAAGTATTGAGCAGTTTCTTGGCGCCCCTGTATTCGAGTATCGCATCTATTATGGGATGCCTGTCCGCAAGTTCCAGAAGCGTGGACTCGTCGGTCGGCCAGCTCTTGTTGGAAGGTTTCTTTGCCTTCGGATCCAGTTTGAGCTTCTCGAAGATCACCTCGCCTATCTGCTTGGGGGAACTTACGTTCAACTCCGGCTCACCAGCCATTTCGCGGATCTGTCCCTCGAGGGATGCCGTGCTCTCACGCAGGTTGTCTGCAAACTCCTTGAGCGAATCCAGATCTATCCGGACACCGCTTGTCTCCATCCGGGACAGGACCCCGATCAAAGGTTCTTCTATCTCATCGTAAAGTTTCTGCAAATCGGAGTTCTGAAGCTCATTGCGCAAGCTTTCCCCAATCAGAAGGACGATCTGGGTCTCACGGGAGAGATTTGACGCAGCGGTGTCGGAGCAATCGTCGTCATCGAACAGGGAGAGACTCTCCTTATGGTTGTCTTCCGATACAAGTTCCTGCCCCAGATACGATAGGGACAGCGATTCCAACTGATGGCTGCGCTCCGGATTCACCAGGTAATGCATAAGTTGTATATCCCACAGCTTGCCCCTGAGCTCTATTCCGTTCACGGAAAGGATATTCATCTGGGATTTGAGGTCATAACCCGTCTTTGCTGTCCTTTCATCTTCCAGGACAGCCTTCGCATCCTTGAAAGGAAGAGTCAGTGTCTTCCCCGGCGTGGCCAGGCAGACATTGTCCCCTTTCAGATTGACGGCAACCGATGTCTTTATCCCCAGGGAGGCCGGATCGGATACTTCCTCATATTCAATCGAAACCTTATTTTGCCGGGCAGCGGGAGCATTGGAAACGGATGTGGCCAGTTTGGGCAGCATACGCATCAATGACGGGAACTCATATTCCTGGAACACGGAATTCAGTTCCGGAGTCATCTGGACGGAAATTGCCATCTGCTCCGCCGTTACGTCCAGTTCGATGTCCGTCTTGATTGTCACGAGCGTTTTGGACAGCGCAATATGGTCACGGGCAGCAGCGAACATCTCCTGCTGCCTGGCCGAAAGTTCATCCAGATGCTCATATATAGATTCCAGCGTGCCGTATTTCTTGAGAAGTTTCGAAGCTCCGACAGGACCCACACCCTGAACGCCCGGAACATTATCCGAAGTGTCTCCGCATATTGCCAGGATGTCTATCACCTGACCGGGACGGTCTATCCCCCATTTCAGACAGATTTCTTCTATACCCAGAATCTCGTTGTCGGAGCCTGATTTCCCCGGACGGTATTGAAAGATGTGCGGCGAAACCAGCTGGCCGTAGTCCTTGTCGGGGGTCACCATATACACGTCAAAGCCCTGCGCAGCAGATTTGCGGGCCATTGCTCCTATGACATCGTCCGCCTCGTAACCGGGGACCATCAGGACAGGGATCTGAAGGGCCTTGCAGATTTTCGTAAGAGGTTCCAGAGCATCTATCACCAGTTGCGGAGTTTCACCGCGGTTGGCCTTGTATTCGGGATACAGCTTGTTTCTGAAAGTTCCTCCGGGAGGGTCGAAGAATACTGCAAGATGAGTGGGATTCTCTCTCTGAATCAACTCCAGGACATATTTCGTAAAGCCAAAGAGTATGGATGTATCCACGCCCTTGGAATTCACCATAGGCCGTCCGAGGAAGGCGTAATACATTTTGAAAATCAGCGCGTGACCGTCTATGAGAAATAGTTTCATATCCCTGTTATTTCATTCTGCTCTTCACGTCCGCTCCGGCGCCCGTCCCCTTGTACTTGCTCTGGGCGGTATTGAAACTGTACCTGAGAGAGAGTTTGATTCTCTGTGTGTCCATACGGTTCGTCTGACTTAACATGTGGCTCCCGCAGTCGGTCGCGACATTGTAATATCCAAGTCCGGCAAGGTCTGACCCTTCCAACCTGATCACAAGGGCATTGTCAAGGAATGACTTCTGTACCGAGGCGGTGATGTCCAGATAGTTGTTGACAAGCATGGCGTTACCCGAATAGGACTTGCTGTGGAATTCCCCTCCGAATTCAATCTGCCAGTCATTCTTGAACCTGAAAGTATTGAACATCTGTGCAAGGATCATAGGCTTGTCGCTGAAAGAGACCTCGCGGCGGCCGGTGGACTCGCGCGGATCCGGCATATCGAGCGTGAGCCATTGCTGAATCACGCCTGCCGTACAATTCAGTGTCCAGACTCCTGCGGCAGGAGCGGCGTTCACAAAACACGACATATTCCTGAAAGGTCTGTCGAGGTTTGTCGGGTGAACCAGTACGACGCCTTTGTCATTGTACAGTTCCGACCACTGCGTGATCATATTGTCTGTACGCGAATAATTGGTCGCCAGGGTTATCCATTTCCAATTGACGTTCAGAGCCAGATTATGGTTGGTCTGAGGCTGGAGCTTCGCGTTCCCGCTCTGGTAGATATACCGGCTGTGATACCGGACCGCACTGCTGAGTGATTCGAAATCCGGCCTGTATGTCTTTGTTCCATAACTCAACTGCAACTGGACAGGTCCGAAGGCGTTGGCGTACGACAGGGTCGGGAATACATTGTCGTACTTTCTGTCAAAGTCGTCAGAACCCATCATATCATCGAACCGGTAGTTCACGTGCTCATAACGGACTCCCGCGCTGAATTGCCCTATTTTCTGAACATAAAGGCCATAGGTGGCGAAAAGGGCGACATTGTCTTCTCCAACTTCAGACTCCGACGAAGGCACCGCATCGCTGCTGATCGAATAATCGTCATACCTGCGTGAGAACACGTCTTCCGTTCCCGCCTGAACCATACCCAGCCATACCGGATAAGAAAGTACCAGCTTTGCCGCGTACATACGGTTTCCGCTATGCGAAAGGTAATTGACGTCATCGTCCTGTCCCATGGAACTTGTTTCCACGGTGTGAGCATCCTGGGATGATTCCACCGAGTAATAATCCGCGTTGAAGTCTATGCCCAGCCTGCCGGCGCGCCCGTTATAGTAGGCGTTGGCAGATACCACGCGGGGCATCTCATCGTTGTGATGGTTGCCTTCCGAAACAAGATGGTCCGCAAGACTACCTCCTACAAAGACATCCTCGTCGATAAGCTGATGCACGTCCAATACGGGGAATGTGACAGACTCGACCCGGAATCCCACGGAATGATTGTCGGAAATCTGCCAGTTCAGTCCTCCGTTCACGCCTGAGGTTCTGCTCTTCTGGATAAAATCCATAGTTCCCTCCTGCTTGAATTCAGGGGTTCCGAAAGTCTGCTGGAGCATATCGCTCTCCTGACGTGACGTGAATTTCCGGACATTCACGCCGGCAAAGATATCCAGCGCGTTATGGCGGTAGTTTGCATTCAGGAATCCGGACGGATCGTTAAAAGATGAATGCAGGGACTGTTCGTCGGAGAGACCCGCACTGAACCCCAGTCCGTCTCCCTGATGTCTGACGGTGCGTATGCGTACTACGCTGTTCACACTCGCGTCGTACTGGGAACCCGGGTTCATTATGACCTCCACACTCTGTATCTCATTGCTCTGCAGACGGTCCAGCTCGTCCATATCCGTAAGCTTCCTTCCGTTGACATACACCAGTGGCGCGCCCTTGCCTATCACCTGCAGGCCATCCTGGCTCTTTATCACGCCCGGAGTACGCGCCAGCACATCGTTGGCGGTGCCTGCTGTCTCAAGCACAGTACCGCGTACCGATGTCTGCAATCCCTCTCCCGTAAGGGTTGTCTTGGGAATGACGGCTGTCACAGCCGCACCTTCGAGAGCCTGGACGTCCGGCTGCAACGTAACCGTAATGTTGTCGCTGGCCGACATGTATTGGGTCTTGTACCCTATCATGGATACCATCAGAAGATGATTGTTCCCCTCTGCCGGAATATTGAACGAACCGTCTTCCAAAGCGCTGGCCGCAGCCATCACCGTGGAATCGGTTCCTGAAAGTAATACTACGCTGGCAAACGGGACAGGTTCTCCTTTCCCGTCCAGCACCGTTCCCTGCAGATCTCCGGAAGCAAATGCTGCTGCAGGCAGCAATATTGCCGCCAGAAATGCTGATATCCTTCTTTTCATTTGATTCTTAAAGATCTTTCCAGAAGTTCCATCACGCAGTCGATGTCATCCTCGTCCTGGACACACCATAAGACAAGTGCAAGGCAGCCCTTGCGGACCTCCTGGGTGATGAGACGCATCGGGCATTCCTCCTCGGTTATGGCATCGAACCCCCATGCGGGCTTGTTGTTGAATTCGAATTTGATAATCGGGGACTCCTCCTGGTCGTGTTCGTCAAAACCTACTGTCTCGGCATAGTTGGCCCAGGCCTGGTCCTCGGCGGTCTCGCCGTCCGGCATAGGCCCTGCATAGACATTCACAAGAGCCTTGTTGACACCCTGCCTGCTGGCAGGAAGCACGGCCTCTACGTGAGATATCCGGGCTCCGGATTCATCCGTATAACTGTCAGAAGTGATTTTCCACCCGTTGGGAAGCTTGAGATTGATTTCGTATGCCATTTCCGATATGTTTTCCTATTCGATAAGGGTTCCGTGCTGTCTCCAATAATATATTCCGAAGAAAGCGCTCACCATATATGCATAATACAGGGCAACCATTCCCCAGGCTCCTTCGCCGGCAAAGATGATGATGGCTATGATGTCCGCAGCCATCCACATGAACCACTGCTCCACGTGCATCCTGGCAAGCATCACCTGAGCAGTTATGCTAAGGGCGAACGAGATGCCCTCGGCAACAGGATTGGGATCGTTGGTAAGCGAGAATATGACACAGAACAGAGGCCCGGCCAGCATTATCCCTATGCCATACTTGAGCACGGACTTGCGCTTGAGCTTCTTCATTGTGATGTTGTGGTTCGGATTCTCCCTGGAGATTCTGCGCCAGCTGAATATTCCTATTATGTCCATTGTGAAGAAATAGGCATTCAATCCCACCTGCGCCCACAAGGGAGCCCAGACCCCGTCGCTGAAATTGACAAGCGACACTATCAGGGCCGTGCCCGAGGTAAGCATTCCGAAATACCACATCCATTTTTTCTGGAGCACCTGCAGTGTCATATATACTATGCCGGAGGCCAGGGATATCATCTGAATCCAGTTTGACATTCCGAATATCGACTGTAAAAATTCCATTTTGCTGTATTTTTAATAAAAGCTATTGAGGTTTGAAAATCTGTCTGTTCAATATCGAGCGGCCGAGGGTGAGGGAGTCCGCATACTCCAGATCATCCCCGAACCCGAGGCCGCGTGAAGGGGCCGACACTTTGACGCCATAGCGTTCTATCTGCCTGTAGATGTAGAAAGAGGTGGTCTCACCCTCGACATCACCCGGCAATGCAAGTATCACCTCGGAAACCGAGCCGGAGGCGATGCGCCCAACCAGCTGGTTGATTGTGATGTCGGAAGGACCTATCCCGTCTATGGGGGAAATCACGCCTCCGAGCACGTGATACACTCCGTGATACTGTCCCGTCGCCTCTATGCTCATTACGTCACGCACGTTCTCGACAACACACACCGTGGAATGGTCACGGCTGCGGTCCGCGCATATGGGGCAGGTGTCGGAGTCCGATATCATCATGCAGGTATTGCAGTAGCGCACGTCATCGGCCAGTCTGTCCACGGCTGAGGCGAAATGATGGATATTCTCTTTGGGCTGGCCGAGCAGATGCAGAGCCAGTCTCAAGGCACTGCGCTGCCCTACTCCGGGAAGCGAGCCGATCGCCGCGACCGCATCCTGCAGCACTTTCGAAGGATAATTGTCGTTTATGAACGCCATATCTTCGCAAATATAGCAATTTTGAACAGTATTGCGAATCTCTGACAAAATGTCATTAAAACAGGAATGGCACAGGATTCGTTATGACAGAAGGCGACCCGCCGGGAAAGGCGGGAATCGACAAAGAATAGTAACAAAAAAATAAAATATTATGGGAAAAATCATCGGAATAGACCTTGGAACAACCAATTCCTGTGTGTCAGTAATGGAAGGCAACCAGCCTACCGTCATAATCAATGAAGAAGGTGCCCGCACAACTCCGTCGGTAGTCGCATTCACAGACAACGGAGAGCGCAAGGTAGGAAACCCTGCAAAACGCCAGGCCATCACCAATCCTCAGAAGACAGTGTTCTCCATCAAGAGGTTCATGGGAGAAACTTACGACCAGACCTCGAAGGAGGTAGGCCGTATGCCTTACAGCGTTGTCAGGGGCGAGAACAACACCCCTCGTGTAGACATCAGCGGACGTCTGTACTCACCTCAGGAAATATCTGCAATCATACTTCAGAAGATGAAGAAGATTGCCGAGGACTATCTGCGTCAGGATGTCACAGAGGCTGTCATCACAGTCCCTGCATATTTCTCCGACTCCCAGAGGCAGGCTACCAAGGAGGCAGGAAAGATTGCCGGTCTGGATGTCAAGAGAATCATCAACGAGCCTACCGCAGCAGCGCTTGCATACGGTCTGGACAAGAAGAACAAGAATATGAAGGTCGCTGTCTATGACCTTGGCGGCGGTACTTTCGATATCTCCATCCTCGAACTCGGAGACGGAGTTTTCGAGGTCAAGTCCACCAACGGTGACACCCATCTTGGAGGTGACGACTTCGACCAGGTGATCATAGACTGGCTCGCAGGCGAGTTTGCATCGGAGAACGGCGGAATGGACCTCAAGAAGGACCCTATGGCCCTCCAGAGACTCAAGGAAGCAGCCGAGAAGGCAAAGATCGAGCTTTCCAACAACACCACTACGGAAATCAACCTGCCATACATCACGGCAGTTGACGGTATGCCTAAGCACCTTGTGAAGTCACTTACAAGGGCAAAGTTCGAGGCTCTTTGCGACGACCTCTTCCGCCGCAGCATCGAGCCTTGCCGCAAGGCACTTGAGGATGCTCACCTGAGCGCCTCACAGATTGACGAGGTTCTCCTCGTGGGAGGCTCTACCCGTATCCCTAAGGTTCAGGAGATGGTCAAGGAGTTCTTCGGCAAGGAACCTAACAAGAGCGTGAATCCGGACGAGGTCGTAGCCATCGGTGCATCCATCCAGGGCGGCGTGCTCGCAGGAGACGTCAAGGACGTGCTTCTTCTGGACGTGACACCTCTAAGCCTCGGAATCGAGACCCTCGGCGGAGTGATGACCAAGCTCATCGAGAGCAACACCACCATTCCTGTCCACAAGGACCAGGTCTTCTCGACCGCAGCCGACAACCAGCCTTCCGTCGAGATCCGCGTCCTTCAGGGAGAGCGCCCTATGGCAAAGGACAACAAGCAGATCGGAGTCTTCCATCTGGACGGAATCGCACCTGCACCTAGAGGAATCCCTCAGATCGAGGTAAGTTTTGACATAGACACCAACGGAATCCTCAGCGTTTCCGCAAAGGACAAGGCTACCGGCAAGGAGCAGCATATCCGCATCGAGGCATCTTCCGGGCTCTCTGACGAGGAAATCCAGCGTATGCGCGACGAGGCCAAGGCCAACGAGGAGGCGGACAAGGCCGAGAAGGAAAGAATCGACAAGATCAACAACGCGGACGCAATGGTCTTCCAGACCGAGAAGAACCTCAAGGACTACGGCGACAAGCTTCCTGCAGACAAGAAGGGCGCCATAGAGTCCGCCTGCGCAGAGCTCAAGAAGGCAGTGGAGGCAAAGGATCTTGCAGCCATCGACAAATACAATGCAGAGCTCGAGGCCGCATGGCACGCAGCTTCCGAGGATATGGCAAAGGCCGCCCAGGGCGGACAGGCCGGACCTCAGGGAGGATTCGACCCTAACGGCTTCCAGGGAGGAGCTCAGCCTGGCGGCAACGACGCACCGGACGAGCAATAATGCATACGGGCGCTGCCCGATCACAGAAAAGTTGCGCAAAACACTGGTCATTCGTGTTTTGCGCAACTTTCGTTAATATGTAAAGATGAACTTCAGAA
>JAKSKG010000062.1 GCA_024401805.1 Bacteroidales bacterium | reverse complement strand
CGCCGGGTACACACCTAACTTCAATGCGAACTGGTGTATTTTCTCGGATTGGGTAAATCAGTCCAATGCTTCCGGCTTGACTTTGACCGGCACCGGGAATCTCGGAGGAAACCAGAGTACGCACGTGATCGGTAATACAACCTGGTTCTCCGATTGGGGTTGGAAAAAACTTCCTGGTACTACTGATTATGATTATGCGGGATTCACCAGCCTGCCTGACCAATTCTCTCCGACGACCCTTGACAATGTCAATAAAAAGATTCTGAATGAGGATCCTGACTTTTACGACTGGCTGTCTTCAATTGGAGCATTGGGTAAGGATATCCGTGGATATAACCGTGGCACTATTACTTGGCCGGGCGCTTACGACGGGAACGCAACAAGCAATTAATGAAACTGAATTATGAAAACGAATAAGATACTTTTGTTTGCGGCGCTTGCAATGGCCTGCGCCTGCAGTAAGAATACTCCGGTGGAACCTGACCCGTTACCTGATGACGGGGGCGTGAGCCTCAGGGCCGATATGGAGGCTTCCAAGAGCGCATTGTCCGGGCTGGATGTCATCTGGCAGGAGAACGACTCCATCAGGGTGTTCAGCAACGCCGACTATAATGGTGCCACGGCATTCCTTCGTTCAGGGGCCGGCACCAAGTACGGTGCTTTTGACAATCACGTGGACGGTAAGCCGATAAAGGTTCTGGAAGGCAGTACATTTTATGTATGTTTCCCTGCGAATTGTTACACTATTGATGGGACCGGTCTTACACTGCTGCTGCCTTCTTCCATAACCCGTCCCGATGAAGGCGGGTTCGGTCCGGAGGCAAACCCCTGTTTCTGCTGCTGCGACAAGGTTGGCGGTGGCGCATCAGTGTCTATGTCCAATCTCTGTGGTCTGGTGAAGATATCCCTCAAGGGCGACATTACCATTAGGGAACTGCGTATGACTCTGGACAAGGATATTGCCGGAAACGCTCATTTCGCAACGCCATCGAAGGGTAGCAAGCCGGCTCCCAAGATCACTTCGAACGGTTCAAGGACGATTTCACAGCATTGCGACGCCGTTAAACTGAACAGTTCTACCGGCACGGATTTCTATTTTGTAGTTCCGGCTGACACCTACAATTCTATTTCCCTTACGGCGGTGAACAACCTCGGTGTTCCTACGACATTGAACAAGCCGTCTTTCAGTTTTACGGTAGGCAGGTCCGCCATTGCAACCCTTTCTTCCACCCTTCCTTCAGACGGAATGGCGGGAACGATAGAGAATATGACGGTAATCAATTATACCGATGCTACGTCTGGTATAGTCCGCGAAGAAATGGATTTCGTTTCGTTCAACATCAAGACACAGTCGGATGACGCTGAACTGGATAGTCAATACAAATGGGCAAACCGAAAGGCCGGCATATATGATTTCTTCAATGATGCGGATAAACAATACCCTATAATCGGCACTCAGGAAGACGAGTATCGCCAGAGAAAGGAAATTGCAGATAACTGCTCCGACTATTCTGTGTTCGGGTACGGCTCCGAGTTCGGCAAGGATCAGAGTGGCACGGGAGGCCCGATATACGCGAGAGAAAATTACAATACCGATTCAGGCAACTATATCTTCTATCGCGCAGCAAGGGTTACAAAACTTGACGGCGGAATATTCTGGCTGTCCAGCACGCCTTCGAAGATTTCCAAGTTCTCCGCATCCAAGCATTACAGGACCTGCGTATGGATCAAGTTCAGGTCCAACTTGACAAATCAGGAGTTCTATGTGTTCAATACCCATCTGGACAACTCTTCCGACGCTGTCAGGGGGCAGCAGCTCGATGTCCTCTGGGGGCAGATGAATGTCATCAATGCGAATGCCCTGCCTATGGTGCTTATGGGAGACCTCAATATGACCACTACCGGCTCATCTCTCGAGACATTCAAGAATTCCGGCAAGATGATTTTCTGCAGGAACAAACTGAACGTCTGCTTTGATGACGCACACAAGAGCTACAATGGCTGGGGTAGCGGCGGCAGCAACATCGACCATATAGCTTTCAGTAATCTGTACAGAGTCAGGGACTTCCAGACAGATATCAGTAGTCATGCCGGGGTGACCTATATGTCCGATCACTATCCCATTATTGCTACTCTTGAGTTTAATCCCGTAAAAGTTGACTGATGATGAAAAAGATATGTTATGTGAGCCCGGCAATCAAGGTTTGTCCTGTACGTGCCAGATCTTATTGCCTGACCTCTGTAAACAATCAGGCCTCCACTGAAAGTTTTACTAATGGTGACAGTTCCGATCTCGGGGAAGATTGGGATTAGAAATGAAGAGATTTTGTTTTATAGTTTGTATTCTGACACTTGCTGCGGCCTGTACGAAAACGGAGCCGCAGCAGGCTGCCGGTGAGTATGTCGAGATCGAGGTGTCCGCTCCGGATGCCTCCAGGACGCAGCTTTATTCTTCGCAGGTCCTATGGTCCACGGGAGATAGGATAAGGATATTCTCCAATACAGATACCTCAGGTGAGATATATCGTTTGAATTCCGGTGAGGGTACCACCAACGGCAGGTTCCTTGGACGGGAGGTAAGCGGAGCGACATTTTATGCAACCTATCCGGAGACTGCCACTTTTGACGGCAATACCTTTACTTATACTCTTCCTTCCGAGGTTGCATACGAAGGTCCGACATTCGCCAGTGGCAGCAACCCTATGCTTGCGGGCGGTTCGTCTCTGAACAATCTGACGATGTCCAACATTTGCGGAGCGCTACGGCTTGAACTTACAGGTGCGATGAAGATCCACAGGATGGAATTCACCTTCAGCAATCCTGTCTGCGGCAAAGGAACTGTCGGAAAGTCCGGCAACACCCTTGTGCCGGTCGGTGGCGAGGGTACGAAGACTTTAACTATGAATTTCGCCAGTGACGTTCAGCTGGATATGA
>JAKSKG010000061.1 GCA_024401805.1 Bacteroidales bacterium | reverse complement strand
GACGGTCTGGGAGGGCAGGATAGAAAAACTAGTCGGCGGAGAAATCGTCGAACTTGGGCTTCATTATCGCAGAATACACGATAAGCTTCTTCTTGTCTATCCTGGACTTTGCTGGGGCAGCAGGGGCAGCGGAAGCGCCGGCTGCCGGATTAGACTCCTGCCTGCCGCGGACAATGGAGCGGGTTCCCTCCTCGAAAGTTCCCCCTTCGAATACTTCCTCTTTCATATTCCGAATATTATGTTCTGACAGGAAAGACGGTCAATCTCCAACTGGGCCTTGAGGGCATCCATAGAATCGAAAGTCATTTCCGTACGCATATACTTCATGAAGCTCACCTCGATGTCCAGACCATAGATATCCTCGTTGAAACCGAATATGTTGGTCTCGATCTTCTCTCCGGCCCCGACATTGGTCATAGAATTATACTCATTGCCAAGCACCCTCACCTTCGTGAAATAAGCCCCCGTCATAGGCATTATCTTAAGAGGCTCATAACACCTTATGTTAGCGGTAGGACACCCTATCGTCCTGCCCAGCTGATTGCCCGCAACCACTACTCCGCGAATCGAATAAGGCTGCGAAAGCATCTCGTTGGCCATATCCAGCTTGCCAGCAGCAAGACAATTGCGTATCTTGGTAGACGATATGTCCCCCAAAGGGACACACTTGACCATATTCAAACCCAAGCCCTCCGCTATGGGAGCAAGCTGCTCGGCAGTAACGGAATCACAACCCAACCTGTTGTCATACCCGACCACTATGGTTGTACCACCATACTTCCCTTTCACGACGGAATCGAGATACTCCCCTGCCGTCATCGTCGCAAAACGACGGGTGAACGGCAACACCTCGACCCTGTCCACCCCCAGGGAATAAAGGATCTCCTTCTTTTCCTCCAGAGAATTCAGCAGACGCAACTCCCTGGCCTCCTGTTGCAGGACAGTACGGGGATGAGGCCAGAAAGTCAGCACAACGCTCTGCTCGCCGCGCTCCTTGGCAATACCGAGCAGAGTGTCGATGACCTTGCGGTGCCCCCGATGGACCCCGTCGAAAAAACCTGTCGCTACTACAGCCATTTCACATAAGGGAAATCCTGACGATGCGGAAGGTCCTTGTTCTTAGGATACAGACGGGTACCTACCTGGTACATTCCTGTACGCTCCGGAAGAATCTCCACCTGATACCTTGCTATACCGTTCTCGAGGCCCAGGAATTCATACTCGCTGACTTCCTGGATATGAGGCCTGTTCTTGCTGTCCACCGTAGTGAACACTATCTCGACCCCTATGTCTTCCGGCTTAATACGGCCCAGATCCAGCATCACCTCCATATGCATGAGGTTCTTCTGTGAAAGGTCGTAAGAAACCTCCGGCTGCGAATACGAAACCACCCGGATATTGTTCCACTCGGCAGAAACGAACTGCTTCCAGGCTGCTATTTCACGGGCCTTGGCTGCATCGTCCGCAACCAGGGAACCGTATCTTGCCGCCTGAGGATAATAGAACTTGTCGCAGTAATCGCACACCATCCTGTTTGTGGTGAAATTGCTTGCAACCTGTGCAATGGTATTGCGTATCTGGTTTATCCAACCCTCCGAACGGCCGGTGGACTTGTCGATGTCATAATAAAGAGGAGCTATCTCGTTCTCGATGGTAGCATATATCGTAGCAGCATCCAGTTCATTCTGGTAGGCGCCATCCTCATAGGTGTTTTCCAGTGGGAGAGCCCAGCCTGCACCGGGCCTGTAACCCTCGACCCACCATCCGTCAAGCACGGAAAAATGCATGACACCGTTCATGGCAGCCTTCTCCCCGGACGTTCCGGAAGCCTCCAGAGGACGGGTAGGATTGTTCATCCAGACATCCACACCCTGCACAAGCCTCTTGGCAAGGGTTATGTCATAACCCGGGACAAACACGATCTTGCCCAGGAACCTCTCCTGCTTGGAAATCTCCACTATCTGCTTGATCAGATCCTGGCCCGCTCCGTCGGCCGGATGAGCCTTGCCCGCAAAGATGAACTGAACGGGACGCTGCGGATTGTTCACTATGGAATCCAGCCTGTCAAGGTCATTGAAAAGGAGGGTAGCCCTCTTGTAGGTGGCGAACCTGCGGGCAAAACCAATGGTAAGGACGTCGTCACGGAGATTCTCCTTGATCTTGACCACCTGGCTCGGAGAATAGTGTCCGGAAATGGCCGGATCTCCAAGACGCTTCCTTACTGTGTTGATGAGGTCCTTCTTGAGCCACTTGCGTATATCCCAGATGTCGGTACTTGAGACATTGTATATGCCATCGAAGCACTTCTTGTCATAATGATGGGTGCCGAACTCGGGGCCGAACACCCTGTTGTGCACAGCTTTCCAGTCCTTGGAAGCCCAGGTGTCGTGATGCACTCCGTTGGTGACATAACTGATATAGAGTTCCTCCGGAAGATAGCCGGGATACATCGATGCGAAGATATCCCTGCTCACCTTGCCGTGGAGCATTGACACGCCATTGACGTTCTGCGACATATTGGCCGCAAGGTAGCTCATGGAGAAACGCTCGCCGTGGTCGTCCGGATTGATGCGGCCCAGCGACATGAAGGTATGCCAGTCTATGCCCAGACGGGAAGGATAATGCCCGAAATACCTGCCCAGCATATCCTCTTCGAAGGCATCATGCCCTGCCGGAACAGGTGTATGGGTGGTGAACAGGCCGGACGCGCGTACAAGTTCCATTGCGGAATTGAAATCGAGGTGCTGTTCCTGCATATACTCGCGGAGCCTCTCCAGCCCGGCAAAGGCGGCGTGCCCCTCGTTGTAATGATATATGGTAGGATTGATGCCCAGAGCCCTGAGAGCCCTGACTCCGCCTATTCCCAGAAGTATCTCCTGCTTGAGCCTGTTCTCCCAGTCCCCGCCGTAAAGCTGATGGGTGATCTGACGGTCTTCCTGGGAATTCGCCTCGAAATCGGTGTCGAGAAGATAGAGGTCCGTGCGGCCCACTGCGACTTTCCATATTCGGGCGAAGAGATCGTGCCCCGGAAGCGCCATCTTGACCGTCTTCCAGTTGCCCTGCTCGTCCAGAACGGGATCGGCAGGGAGCTTGAGGAAGTTCTGTCCGTTGTATTCGGCTACCTGATTGCCCTGAGGGGTAAGCTTCTGCGTGAAATAGCCATATCTGTAGAGAAGCCCGACAGCCGTGAGATTGATGTTCATGTCACTGGTCTCCTTGAGGTAATCCCCGGCCAGTATCCCAAGACCGCCGGAATATATCTTCAACGAGGTGTCCAGACCATATTCCATACAGAAATATCCTACGGAAGGTTCTGTCCTCTCGGACTTCTGGGCCATATAGGCATTGAACTCGTTCATTACCGAATTCAACTGGTCCACGAACTTCTGGTCCTTTTCCAGTTCCTTGTATCTCTTGAGGCTCACCTTGTCAAGGATAACCATAGGATTGTGTCCCGAATTGTGCCACAATTCTGCGTCTATGGCCTTGAAAAGAGCCTTTGCATTATCGTTCCAGCACCACCAGAGAT
>JAKSKG010000060.1 GCA_024401805.1 Bacteroidales bacterium | reverse complement strand
TATGGGCAGCCTCGGCCACGGCTTCGGAAGCGTCCTTGACCTTCTTCGCCGGAATGCCGGCATAGACTCCCGGCTCAAGAACCTGATTGCTGAGCACGACCGCGCCGGCGGCGATTATCGTATTGTCCGGAACGACTGCATTGTCCATCAAAATCGCGCCCATTCCAACAAGGACGTTGTTGCCGACTTTGGCTCCGTGTATCACTGCATTGTGCCCTACGGATACGTCATTGCCGATTTCTACGACCGAACGCTTGTAGAGAGTGTGTACTACCGCGCCGTCCTGGATATTAACCCTGTCTCCTATTACGATAGGGTTGACATCCCCACGCAACACGGTGCCGTACCATATGCTGCAGTCGTCACCGATGGTAACATCACCTATCAATGCGGCGTTCTCCGCCAGAAAACATCTTTGCCCGACTACGGGTGCCGTGCCGTTAAGTTCTTTGATTATCGCCATTTGCCAGAAAGTTCCTGAATAATATTAGCATCGCGGAGCATCTTTACAAAAACCTCTGCACTCCGCTTGTGGAATACACGTTTGAGAGTATGGACGCAACCCTGCATCCGGTTGTCCGGAAGATTGAGGGGCACTGCCTTCAGAAGGTCCCTTCCCCTGATGGAGGCCTCGGACAGCATGGTCAGGAGATTGTTGTCCTGGACAATGTCAAGCAGGATATTCGCCTCGTTGATTTCCAGGCAGACATTCAGTCCGGAGCGCTCGATACAGATGTATTCCTCAAGGGCATTGCGGGCTTGAAGTCCCTTCGCCGGAATGGCGAGGCGGTATCGGCCGAGTTCTTCAAGGCTTATGGATTTTCTGTTTGCAAGCGGGTGATCCTTGCGCATTATTACAGCAAGCTTGTCACTGAAAAGACTGCTGGACTCTATTTCATTGTAAGGCTGGCCCGGCTTGAATGCCAGCACCAGATCAACTTCCCGATGGCGGAGCGCTTCCATCAGTTCCTCCATATTCCTATAAAAGATGTTGAGTTTCACGCCGGGATACTCTCCGGCGAAATTCTTGACAGTCTCCGTAAGGATATGGCTGAAAGAGTATGTTACGCCGATGTTGAGCTCTCCTGTAAGCATCTCCTGAAGGTCATTCACCTGCGCCTTGCAGGCTTCCGCGTCCTGGATGGTCTGAATCGCAAGCGGCAGCAGCATCGTCCCGCTTTGCGTGAGGGTGGCCGAATGGGAATCACGCTGGAACAGGACTGTACCAAGCTCGTTCTCCAACGACTTTATCTGCTGCGAAAGGGTGCTCTGGCTGATGTACAGGCTGCGTGCAGCCTCGGAGAAATTCAGAGTCTGCGCCGTCCTGACGAAATACTTCAACTGCCTGAGCTCCATGTGGAAGTGAACTATGTGTTCACAAAGATAGTGCGTTTTTTCATGAAAAGGCTGTAAAGTTGTAAATTTGCGGAGCTTATTTCAAAAAAGGAGACAATGGAAAGCAGCATAATCTGGTTGGAGAGCACAGACTCGACGAACAAGGAACTCAGAAGACGTCTGGACCAGTCTGGCGACCTCACAATAATAGCAGCCCGGATGCAGTCGGCGGGACGCGGTCAGGGCGAACACACCTGGCATTCGGCGCCGGGGCAGAACCTTACCTTCTCCATCCTGCTGCGGCACCGCCTCCTGAAAGCGTCGGATGCTCTTGCCGTGACCTCCATCATGGCGCTTGGCATACGTGATTATCTGCGCTCAAAAGGCATCGAGCCATGGATAAAGTGGCCCAACGACATCTGGGTCGGAGAGAAGAAGATCTGCGGGATACTCGTGGAGAACACAATCCACGACGGGACAATTGAATTCTCCATAGTCGGTGTGGGGCTGGACCTCAACCAGACAGATTGGCCGCCCGAGCTACCCAACCCGGTGAGCCTCAAGGAACTGACCGGTCAGGAATATGACACCCACGAAGAGTTGGACAAACTGGCGGAAGCCATCGCAAGGCGCAGTTCCCAGGCCTATTCTCCCGAAGGTACGGCCGGAATCATAGAGGAGTTCAGCAAGGTCGTGGTCAGACTCGAACGGTAGATGTTAATTTCGATAGCAACCGATTGCCGCTATCGAAAAATACAATAGTAAAAACTTCTGAAGGATTGATAAAGTCAGTATATTTGTAGACTATTACATAGTAGCGGAATTCGACAACAAATTATAACGTTTATTCAAAAATATGGAAGACAAACTCAGTTCTCTCAAGGCCCGCAGGGCCAAAGCCGAGCTTGGCGGAGGTCAGAAAAGAATCGATGCACAGCACGAAAAAGGAAAGCTGACCGCACGCGAGCGCCTGGCGCTGCTGCTTGATGAAGGCAGTTTCGAAGAATTCGACACCTTCGTTCAGCACCGTTGCACCAACTTCGGTATGGAAAAATCCCATACGGACGGAGATGGCGTTGTAACGGGTAGAGGTACGATCGACGGTCGTATCGTTTATGTTTTTGCTCAGGATTTCACCGTCAGCGGCGGTTCTTTGAGCAAGACGATGTCCGAGAAAATCTGCAAAGTCATGGATATGGCCCTGCAGTGTGGAGCACCTTTTATCGGTATCAATGACTCCGGCGGAGCACGTATTCAGGAAGGAATCGACGCCCTTGCAGGATATGCCGATATCTTCGAAAGAAACATCCTCAGTTCAGGAGTGATTCCTCAGATCAGCGGTATCTTCGGCCCTTGCGCCGGCGGTGCTGTCTACTCCCCAGCCCTGACCGACTTCACACTCATGGTGAAAGATACATCCTACATGTTCCTCACAGGACCGTCCGTGGTCAAGAGCGTAACAGGAGAGGTTGTCAGTCAGGAAGACCTCGGCGGATCATGGGTTCACACTTCCAAGAGCGGCGTGGCACATTTCGCAGCCGACAATGAGACAGAAGCCATCGCATCCATCAAGAAACTTCTCTCATTCCTTCCTCAGAACAATCTGGAGGAAGCACCTGCAAAGCCGACAAACGACCCTGCAGGCAGACTCGACGACTCGCTCAACACATTCATTCCTGAGAACCTCAACCAGGCTTATGACATGTACACCGTTATCAACAGCATCGTGGATGACGGCGATTTCTTCGAGGTACACTCATCTTTCGCAAAGAACATAATCGTAGGCTTCGCCCATATGAACGGACAGAGCGTGGGTATCGTAGCAAACCAGCCTAAGGCTATGGCCGGCGTGCTCGACATCAACGCAAGCCGCAAGGCAGCCAGATTCGTACGCTTCTGTGACGCATTCAACATCCCTCTCGTAACACTCGTGGACGTTCCGGGATTCCTCTGCGGCACACAGCAGGAATACGGCGGCATCATCACCCACGGAGCAAAGCTTCTCTATGCTTACGGCGAGGCCACTGTACCTAAGGTTACCGTTACTCTCCGCAAGAGCTACGGCGGAGCCCACATCGTTATGAGCTGCAAGCAGCTGCGCGGCGACATCAACTACGCATGGCCGACAGCAAACATAGCTGTTATGGGTGCCGACGGTGCTGTGGGTGTCCTTTACGGAAAGGAACTCAAGGACGAGACAGACCCTGAAAAGAGGGAGCAGATCAAAGCCGCACGCACAGCCGAGTACAATGATCTCTTCGCAAATCCTTATCAGGCAGCACAGAAAGGTTATATCGAAGATGTTATCGAGCCTGCAACCACACGTTTCCGCGTGATCCGCGCTCTCGAATCAC
>JAKSKG010000006.1 GCA_024401805.1 Bacteroidales bacterium | reverse complement strand
TCCGTCATCTGGGCCGATGCGGTGTACGGAAAGGCGCCGGCGACAGTGAGCGCCGCCGCAATTGTGACAATAATTCTGTTTCTGAACATAGTTTACAAATGTAGCAAAAAATATTTGCACTTAAAGAAAACTTCCGTATATTTGCATCCGCTTCCGTGAGGAACCACCAACTGGTGCGGTAGTTCAGTTTGGTTAGAATGCCGGCCTGTCACGCCGGAGGTCGAGGGTTCGAACCCCTTCCGCACCGCAAAGAGGCTCAATCAATTGATTGAGCCTCTCTTCGTATATATCCGTATTGTATCGGATTTGCTATTCCTTCATCAGAGGTTTGGCGAAATGAGTGTCGGCAAGGGAGAACGCGTGAGTTTTCTTCTGATTGTCGTACCCCTCGTGAAGCATGAGCCTGAGTTCACGCCCGGAAAGGCTGTAAACACTGGTGTGAGTGGTATACCACAATGTGGTTTCATCCGAATGCCAGTTGTCGGAATTCTTGAAATCAGCCTTGATCCCGGCACAAATGTCCTTCCACTCATCTGTCTGTTGAAATTCGACGTTACGGTACAGCATAGGGGCAGGATGTTCCGAACTGGCTATTTCTGTCATGAAGAAGTTGTCCGACAACGGATCATCCGTATACAAGTGCGTATACCACACTTTCTTCATAAGATTCTGAATCCCATCAAATGATTCTTCCGCACCCGGATATGCGGCAGCAAGAATATCCCAACGCTCATAACCGGCTCCGGTAGGCTGAACAAGCCCCGACTCTGACATCACCTTGTTCGTGAAATTCGTCATGACGGTAGAGAAAGACGGCTCGTCTGTGACGTCGGACTCGATGAAACACGGCTTGTTGTCCACAAACTCAAGAACAGCACTGGTCTGCGCATCGCAGATAAGCCAATGGAAAGCCTGAGACTGTCCTTCTTTCGGAAAACCCGACGGCTCATACCAGTTGACACTTTCGACAATACGCCGTGCATCCGTGACCGAAGATGCGTTGTCCAGGAGATACCGTACCAGATATGTGACACAATATGTATTCCCGGAATCGGGATTGGTGAACGCCGCGCCAAGCCCCCAGGACCCGGTGTCCCATCTGGTGCTGTCCATACTTGTCTCGCCGGTAGGCATTACGTTCACACCGCAATAAAGGCCTTTCTCGTTTACGCCGTCTACCGTAAACAAAGGAAGGATGTCGTAAATCTTCGAATATTCCCCCCTCCTGGCAAACTCCACGTCAAACTGGGGGCAGCATCCCATCACACCTATGGATGCGAACCGGGTGCCGTTGCCATTGACCCTGATTACCGCAGATGCGTCATTGTTGATGAACCAGTCAAGATTGCGTCCCACAAAATCCCCCTTTCTGGCTTCAGAACAACCTGCAGGCTCAGGCTTGAACCTGTCAAAAAAAACAGTTCCTGACTGGAAATCATAATCGTCATATTCCACACCGTACAGATATTCCGTAATCCTGGTGTTGGCTCTGTCCGCCTGCCTGCCGCAGGAAACGGTCATCATCAAAATTGCGGCAAAGAATAATACCGGGTATCTTTTCATATAAACGTACACTATAATACAATTCCACGTTTGGCAAGGAATTCGTCTCCACTGCCATAATTCTCGATAACATAGTCAAGGTCCTTGTCCCCTCTGCCGGACAGTGTGACAATGGCCGAGTTAGGACGCCCCTCACGGGCCACCTTCAAAGCATAGGCCAGAGCGTGGCTGCTCTCGATGGCCGGAATTATTCCCTCGATACGAGACAGCAGGAAGAGTGCCTCGATGGCTTCCTCATCATCCACGGCTACATAATGCACACGATTCATATCATGAAGCAGAGCATGTTCCGGCCCTGCCGCAGGATAGTCCAGTCCGCTGGCGTTCGAATATACCGGAGCCGGAGACCCGTCCTCGGAAGCAAGCATATAGCTGTTGAAGCCGTGCATCACTCCCACTTTCCCGAAAGAGATGCTGGCAGCATTGTCTCCGATTGCAGGACCTCTGCCAAGAGGCTCCACTCCATAAAGTTCAACAGGATCGGCAAGGAACGGGACGAACGTTCCGATGGAATTGGACCCTCCGCCGACACATGCGATCACCTTGTCCGGGAGATGCCCGGTCATTTCAAGGAACTGAGACCTGGACTCATCCCCTATCACCTGCTGGAAGTCCCTGACCATCAACGGGAATGGATGAGGTCCGGCGGCCGTCCCTATACAATATATGGCCGTCTTGTATTCGCGGGAATAAGCTTGGAAGGCAGCGTCGACAGCCTCTTTCAAGGTTTTCAATCCTGCCGAGACGGGAATGACCCTCGCCCCCAGCAGTTTCATTCTGGCAACGTTAGGTGCCTGCTTGGCAATATCGACCTCGCCCATATAGATATCGCACTCGAGCCCGAAGTAGGCGGCGGCCGTAGCCAGTGCAACACCGTGCTGTCCCGCGCCGGTCTCGGCGATGAGTTTCTTTTTGCCCATATATTTTGCAAGCAGCCCCTCGCCCATACAGTGGTTGAGCTTGTGCGCTCCCGTATGGTTAAGGTCCTCACGTTTCAGATATATCTGGGTCTTGCCGAAAAGATTCGAAAGCCTCTGACAATGATACAAAGGCGTAGGACGGCCCTGGAACTCCTTTCTTATGCGCCTGAGTTCTGCTATGAACTGAGCCGACTGGGCAATTGTATTATACCCTTCGGCATACTCCCTGAAGGCCTTGACCAGCTCGGGGTCTTCAAGATAATTGCCTCCGTAAGGCCCAAAGTAACCATCCTGGGTAGGATACTCTTTCAGATAGTTGTCAAAATCCCTATAAACGTTCATATCCTTGTTATTTCTTGTTTGATTTCCGTGATTTCATCCATTTGTCCCGCGCGAGCTGCTGCATATCGACTACAACATCCCGTTCATCGACAATCTCGTCGCCAAGAATGGTTTCGATTATGTCCTCCATCGTTATGAGTCCCCGGAAAGATCCGTAATCGTCAATGATTACGGCTATCTGCTCCTTGCTTGAAAGCATTTTGTCCCATATCTTGTCTATCGTGGTTTCCTCGCCGAAGCTGGCGACATCTCTTCTTATCTCTGACAGGGTGCAATCGTATTTGTCATCAGCCATAAGCTGAAGGGCGTCCATTCTGAGTATGTAACCGGTAATATACTCGTCGTTGTCGGAATAAACGGGGATCCTGCTGTGATGGAGGAACCTGCGATCCTTGTAGAATCTTTTTATGGTCATGGATTCAGGAGCTATGGCAGCGACAACCCGTGGTGTCATGGCATCCTTGGCTTCTATCTCATCAATGTTGATGATGTTCTGAATGATCTCATTCTCATCCTCTTCAAGTTCCCCGGTCTCTTCTGCGACATCAGCCATGGCACCTATCTCGTCTCGGGAAACGCTAATGTCCCCACTGCCTCCGGAAATCATTTTCTGAAAAGCCTCGATAGCCACGACAAGGGGATACATGACAATAATAAGGACGTGTATCGACGTGGCAGTGAAACCCGTTATCGATTTCCAATGGGAAGTCCCGATATTCTTTGGGATAATCTCGGAGAACACCAGAATGAGTATGGTTGTGATTGCGCTGACAAGCCCGAACCACTGACTGCCGAACAGAATCGTAGCCTGCCTGCCCACTCCGGCCGCCCCTATCGTGTTGGCTATGGTATTGAGAGAGAGTATGGCTGCCAGCGGGCGGGAGGGATCCTGTTTGTATGCCTTGAATCTTGATGCCGCCCTGAGTCCCTCTTCCTCCTTCAAGGTGATATAGGATATCGGAGTGCTCATCAGTGACGACTCAAGGATCGAGCACAGGAACGATATGCACAAGGCGCTCAAAAGAAATATCATCAAACCTGCCATGATGCAAAAGTAACATAATTTTCAGACTTGCATAGAAAAACAGCGGTGATTATCTTTGTGGTATGGAATACAGAGAACTCACATCCGATGAAGTCCGGGACTTGAACTCCAGAATCCTTTACGAAGACAACCATCTGCTGATCGTCAACAAGAAGGTCGGAGAAATAACCCAGGGGGACAAAACCGGAGACGAATGCCTGGCAGATACCTACAAGGCTCTTATTGCCCGTCGTGACAACAAGCAGGGAAAGGTGTTTCTGGGAATACCTCACAGACTGGACCGCCCTGTCAGCGGGATATGCATACTTGCCAAGACCAGCAAGGCGTTGGAAAGGCTTACCGGGATGTTCCGCGACTCAGAAGTCCACAAAACATACTGGGCTCTGTGTTGCGAAAAACCGTCAGAGCCTGAAGGACATCTTGAAGATTATCTTGTCAGAAACGAGAAACAGAACAAATCATACGTTTCCAGGAATGCCAAAGACGCCAAACTTGCAATATTGAACTACAGATATCTGACCAGTACCGACCGTTATCATCTGATCGAGGTAGAACTTCTTACCGGGCGGCATCACCAGATACGCTGCCAACTCAGCCATATGGGATGTACAATCAAGGGAGACCTCAAGTACGGAGCCCCGCGTTCGAATCCGGACGGAGGCATATGCCTGCATTCACGCAACGTGAAGTTCATCCATCCCGTAAAGGGAATACAGATAGACGTCACAGCCCCAGTTCCGTCTTCCTGGAAGGGTTTAGAATACTTGCCTTGATACAGTCCACATACTCGGTCGGAGTCTTCCCGGAAACAGCCTTGAACGCCATATTGAACGTAACAACGTTGCTGAATCCGCAGATGAATGCAAGTTCTTTCACAAGAATCTTCTGATTCTTGTCCAGCAGCGACATTGCATACTTGACCCTGAAACAGTTCATGAAATAGCAGAACCCCTTGCCGGAATAGGCATTGATGGCACGCGAGAGGAAAGTCTTGTTACAGAACACCTCGCGCGACAAATCTTCAAGGGAATATTTCTTCTTGAGGTACAACTGCTTCTCTTCAACGGCCCTGACGGCTCTGTCATATACCACAGCAAGTTTGGGCTTGTCGGAAGCAGCATCCTCCGAATGCACCCTTACGTCTTTTTTGTCCAGCATCCTTGCGCACCTCTCCACTCTTGAAGGAAAGAACATGGTCACCGCGAACCAGTTTCTCGCATACAGCACTGCATATAGGACTAAAAGGAATGCACATATGCACCATAGGAAGTCCGTATCCTTGAAATATGCGCCGGTGTTGGACACGACAAGAAAAACACAGGAATAAAACATCTTTGAAAACAATTCCATTCCCTTCCAGGCTATTCCGGATCGTGATATGTCACCGATTCTGGACACCCCTGCACCGCCGGCCGCGGCAAGATAAGAGATCAGCATGATCTGTTCAAGCCATATCATATTGTCAAATCTGATTCCGGCAAGGCACGACAAGACAAGGACTGCAGATATCCCGGAACAGAACCATATTGACAGAGTCAGGCTCCCGCAGCAGGTCGGGAACAGCAGACTCACCAGGCACCCCGACACCAGTGAAATGAATATTATCTGAGGCAATGAGAATCCGTTGCCTGGAAGGAACGCCTTGATAACGAAAAGAATTGCGATCAGGATAATTGAAACCTGTCTTATCAATGAATGGATTGAAAAGATTTTAGCCATAGTGTTATTGATTTGATATGGCTAAAATAGGAAACATCCCCTCAGAGGAATTAACAACAACGCCGAGGGGATGAAGAAAAATATGTTTTTTTAGGCGTTATTTATTTTTCTTTCCTGTCTTGAAGGTTTCAAAGCCTTTTCCGTACACTCCGGTCACTGAAGACACGGAGATAAATGCGTTTGCATCTATTGCCTTGACCAGTTTGAGAAGGGCCGTAAGGTCTGTCTTTCTTGTGAGTACCATAATGACGTTGGTATCCTGCTTGGTATACCAGCCCTTTCCGTTAAGTATTGTCACTCCTCTGTGAAGGTCATTGTTGATGCAGTCCGCTATCTCCTGATATTTTCCGGAGAGGATAAAGAGCTGGACCGACTGGCGGGACCCAGACAGATAGAAATCCAGCACCGTGCTGCTTATTGCGACCAGTACGAATGCGTATACGACGGTTATGAACTTGTCCGCCCAGTTCATCAACTCACCGCTGGACGTATATGACGGGAAAATCATCGAAGACAGTATGATGACAACATCCATCGCAAGCAGCATCCTGCCGGGCGAAACGTTACGGTATTTGTTGATGATGAGGGCGATTATGTCTGTTCCTCCAGTGCTGCCTCCCTGGGACATTGTAACGCCTATCCCCACTCCGACCATCAGGCCACCGATGATGGTGCTCATCAGTTTGCCGTTGTCAAGAGCAAGCTGCCGGATGATATTTTCCGGGATAATCCCCTGGAAAAGGTTCAGGCCTACAGACGCTATGACAATGGCATACACCGTCTTTCCTCCGAAATTCCTTCCCAGGATGACCAGCGCCGCGATAACCAGGGCAATATTGATTACAAAATATGTGGTACCTGCCTTGACAGCGCCTCCGGTGGCGTATTGTATGATGGACGAGATACCTGTGACACCACCTCCGATGAGGTTGTTAGGAAGAAGGAATATGCTCCATCCGAGCACGAAAAGCAATATTCCAAGAGTAATGAGCGCATACTCCTTGATTGTAACCAGTATCTTTTTCATTTCTCCTTCTTATTATAACCGACCTTAATCTCCTCAAATCCCTCTCCGAACACACCGCTGGCATTGGTCACAGACATAAAAGCCTTTGGGTCGACAGCCTTGACGTGCTTGGTTATCTCGAACAGTTGTTTTTTCCTCACAAGGATAAGCAACACGTTCTTGTCCTCTTTGGTATACCAGCCAATTGCCTTGAGCACAGTGACGCCCCTGTCCATTTCTTTCGTTATATGGTCTGCAATCTTTTCATATTGCTTCGAGAACACAAGCACCTGGACCGATGATTTTGCTCCCAATGTAACCCAGTCGAGCACCAGAGCAGACACCACCATCATTATGTACCCGTACACCATGTCTCCAAAAGCCTTGTCTGGAAGGAAAAGTACGGAAGTGATTATTATTGAATCAGATATAAGGTAGAACTTTCCCGGAGAGATAGGCCAGTACTTGTGCAGGAACAGGGCAATTATGTCGGAGCCGCCCGTGCTGCCGTTATGCCTGAAAACCAGTCCCAGGGCAATTCCTTCCAGCAACCCGGCAATTACCGGAATCAGGATAGGGTCTGGAACGGCAAGGAAATTGCCTGGAACGGAATGCAGGAAAGGCATCTTGTCTACAACAGGCATAAGCACCGAGGTCAGGATGATACAGAATATGGTTCTGACCCCGAACGACGTCCCCATAATGACAAATGCCATCAAAAGCAGCAGTATATTGACAATCAAATACAGGAAAGAGGCACTTATCGAACCCGACGTCGCATACTGTATGACGGTACAGAGTCCCATAAGACCTCCTGAGGACATGTCGTTCGGAATTACGAAACTCTCCCAAGCTATGGCAAAGAGCAGGCAGCCCAATACCATCACGACATACTCATATATGGTGCTCAATACTTTTTGTTTCATTTCACAACTATATTGACAATCCTTCCTGGTACTACGATAACCTTTACTATTGTCTGTCCGGCAACATATTTCCCGGTCTGTTCCATTGCACGTACCTGTGCCTCGACCTCGGCAGGAGTAGCCGACTTTGGCATATCGACCATGAACCTTGTCTTCCCATTGAAAGAGACAGGATATGTAACGTTGTCCTCTGCCGCATAAGCAGCCACGAATTCAGGGAAAGTGGCATAGGCAATGGTATCTGTATGCCCCATCCTGCTCCAGAGTTCTTCCGCGATATGTGGAGCGAAAGGACTGAGCAGTACGGCCAGAGGTTCAAGGATCTCACGCTTGCTGCACTTGAGGGTTCCAAGATCGTTGACAGCTATCATGAATGCGCTGATAGTCGTATTGAACGAGAACGACTCTATGTCTTCCTGCTCCTTCTTTATGAGTTTGTGCAGGACCTTGAGTTCCTCAGGAGTCGCTTTTTCGTCGTTTACGATCAACTCGTCCTTGTCGAAATACAGTCTCCACACCTTCTTGAGGAATCTGTTGACGCCGTCAATACCCTTGGTATCCCAAGGCTTGCTCTGTTCCAAAGGTCCAAGGAACATCTCATAAAGTCGAAGGGTATCCGCTCCATAAGTATCGCACACATCATCCGGATTCACCACGTTGTACATACTCTTGCTCATCTTCTCCACAGCCCATCCGCAGACATATTCACCGTTCTCGAGTTCGAACTCGGCATCTGCGAATTCCGGCCTCCAGGCTCTGAATGCGTCCAGGTCAAGACGGTCGTTATGAACGATATTGATATCCACGTGGATCTCCGTCGTCTCATACTTGTCACGCAGACCGCAGGATACGAATCTGTTTGTGCCGACTATCCTGTATACGAAATTGGAGCGGCCTTGAATCATTCCCTGGTTTATCAGCTTGCGGAACGGCTCATCTTCACAAACGTACCCCAGATCATAAAGGAACTTGTTCCAGAATCTTGAATATATGAGATGTCCGGTTGCATGCTCCGTTCCTCCGATGTACAGGTCCACAGACTTCCAGTATGCATCCACATCCTTGTCCACCAGGGCGCTATGGTTGCGTGGATCCATATACCTGAGGTAATAGGCGCTGGAACCTGCAAAGCCCGGCATTGTGCTGGTTTCTATAGGATAGCCCTTGTATGTCCAGTTCTTTGCCCTGCACAGAGGAGCTTCCCCGGTAGGTTTGTATGATTCAATCTCGGGGAGAGTAAGAGGCAGTTCCTCGAACGGGATGGCGCAAGGGATTCCGTCCTTGTAGTAGATAGGGAAAGGCTCTCCCCAGTAACGCTGACGGGAGAAGATTGCATCGCGCAGACGATAGTTTGTCTTTCTGCATCCCAGACCTTTCTCCTCTACATAATCCTTCGCCGCCTCGATGGCCTCCTTGACATCCATTCCGTCAAGGAAAGATGAATTGCACATCTTGCCTTCCTTGGCATCGAAACTCTGCTCCGATACGTCACAGCCCTCTATGATAGGAACAATCGGCAGATTGAATTTCTTGGCGAACGCATAGTCCCTGCTGTCATGGGCAGGTACTGCCATGATGGCTCCGGTACCATAACCGGAAAGAACGTATTCAGATATCCACACGGGAATCTTTTCTCCGGTCAGAGGATTGATTCCATATGCCCCGGAGAATACACCGGTAACGGTCCTTGTCTCTGAAATCCTTTCCCTTTCCGTCTTCTTTCCAACCTCCTTGACATATGCCTGAACTGCTTCACGCTGACTTTCGGAAGTCAGGGAATTTACCAGTTCGCTCTCCGGAGCCAGAACCATGAAGGTCACCCCGAAAATGGTGTCGACTCTGGTGGTGAAGATTGTGACGGGCAGTTCCTTTCCGTCACATATTGTATTGAAAACCACCTCGGTTCCCTCTGATTTGCCTATCCAGTTTCGCTGCATCTCCTTAAGGGAATCCGTCCAGTCAAGGGTTTCCAGCCCCTTGAGCAGTCTGTCGGCATAAGCAGACACCCTCAACTGCCACTGTTTCATTTTTTTCTGCTCCACAGGATAGCCCCCGCGAACGGAAAGCCCGTCCTTGACCTCGTCATTGGCCAGAACGGTGCCGAGTCCCTCACACCAGTTCACAGATGTCTCGCCCAGATAGGCTATTCTGTAGTTCATCAACAGATCGGACTGTTCCTTCTCCGACAGATTGTCCCATCTGCCCTCTGCCTTGAACTTCCCGACCAGTTCGCTAATAGGGCGCGCCTTGTCAAGCTGAGGGTCATACCAGCTGTCGAACATTTTCAGGAACGCCCACTGAGTCCATTTGTAGAATTCCGGATCGCAGGTTCTCAGTTCCCTGTCCCAGTCATATGAAAAACCTATCCTGTCAAGCTGCTGACGGTACCTGGCCACGTTCTTGTTGGTTGTGACCTCAGGGTGCTGACCGGTCTGTATGGCGTACTGCTCCGCCGGCAGTCCGAAAGCGTCATATCCCATCGGATGCAGGACGTTGAAGCCCTTGAGGCGTTTGTAGCGGGAGAAGATATCACTTGCTATATAACCCAGAGGATGTCCTACGTGCAATCCGGCTCCTGATGGGTATGGGAACATATCCAGAACATAATATTTCGGCTTGGCAGAATCATTGTCTGCCTTGAATGTCTTTTCCGCAGCCCATCTGGCCTGCCACTTTCTTTCGATTGACTTGAAATCGTATTCCATATTCTAATGATTTTTCTTAAGACGGAATTCCACGTATACGGACACGGACGATTTGACCTTCTGTCCCTTGACCCTCCCGGGTTTCCAGTCCGGTGATGCAGAGACTACCCTTACTGCCTCGGCATCCAGAAGAGGATCAACGCTCCTGAGCACCTTCACGTCTCCGACCTTTCCTTTTTCATCGACTGTGAACCCGACAAGAACCCTTCCCTGGATTCCGGAATCGGCCGCTTCCGCAGGATACCTGAGATATGTGTAAACCCATTTCTGGAGGAATCCGTCCGGACTCGTGCTTCCGAGGAAACTCGGGCGGACATCGCAGGCATAGAACGGAACCGCATCGTCAGAAGCTTTCTGATCCGCCGTCTCGTTCACGAAAGAAGGTTTTATCCCGTTGCACAGGGAAACGGTGAAATTATAAATATACTCCAGTTCCTTTTCCATCATGTCGTATTCCAGGACAGAAGGAGTATCACGATAAGTATTGTACTCGGGATACATTCCTGTCGTGAACATTACCGACGGGATACGGGAACCGTAAAAACTTCTATGATCCGATGCGCAGGGCTCCATGGATACCAGTTTGGGATGCACCGGCTGAAGGGTACCGGACAGAGTCCCGATCAGAATATTCAGGTCGTTGTTCGCCCCTGTGAAAGCATAGAACCCCCGGGACCCTGTTCCCAGCATGTCCAGATTAATCATTGCGTCTATGTTGGGGCTGTCCGCAAAGGACCTGTTGAGGAAATACCAGGAGCCTGCCTGCGACTTGAGCGATGCTCCGAATCCGGCCAGAATCACCGACCTGCGGAGCAATACCCGGTCCGATGAAAGCATTTGCGCCAGCTCGGCCAGCATTGCCAGCCCGGAAGCGTTGCCGTTTGCGCCGAAATATGTTCTTGTAAGCAGTTCGCCGTTGTCATTGACGGTGTAGGTGCCCAGATTGTCCAGCCTCGCCCCGATCACTATGTAATGGTCCTTGAGATTGTGGTCATAGCCGGGGATGAATCCTATGACGTTCCTGGAACGCAGAGTGTCTCCATTGTCAAGTTTCATCCCGAAGATATCCCCTTGATCCGAAGAAAGCACGTCCACCCCGGCATCCCCGAACAGTTCCGTCAGATACGCGGCGGCATCCGCCTCTCCCTGTGAACCGGCTGCACGGCCTTCCAAAGCGGCAGATGCAAAATATGAGACATTCTGCCTCATGGAGTACATCCTGTCGCTTTCATACATGTCCGCCCCCGGCAATGCGGCATACTGCGCCATAGCCATGGCCGGAACAAAGAACAATGTCAGGAAAAGCAGCTTTCTCATCATTCGTTAACAAGTACCCAGGCGTCTGCAGGACAGAAAGGATATTGCAAGGCTTTGTTCAAAGACTGCTCTGCAAGGACGATATCGTCCGACGGATCCAGTGCAACAGCGCTGCGGCCGTTGTAATACGGGATGATGACAGCATCGAACCCGGCCTCCGACGCTTTTTCAACCAGGGATTGCGCATTGACCGAACTGGAGAAAGACCCTATCATGACATAATATGAACGATCCATCGCCGTTCTGTCCAGACCGCCTATCCTGGAAACCGGTATTATCCTGTTGGACTCTTTGAGACGCAGCGTCGCGGAATCGGCGGCAATTTCGTGCAAGCGGGCCTCTTCTTCCATTTTCTTGGCAAGGGCTGCAGAATCGGCCATCTGTCTTTTACGCAGTTCCTGTTGCTCCACGAATTCACGCTTTGCATCAATCTCTTCGGACGTAGGCCGCCCGGCAATTACACGTATGAAATCACAGCCGCCCGCAACGAGCAGAAGTGCGCAGAGCGCAGATATCATTCCAGTCTTTCCCATAATTCACAAATGTAATAAAAAAAGGCCAACCGCAAAGCGGCCGGCCCTTGAAAAGATATGGTCACAATGCCAGAGGCATCGGATGAGGCTACTGGTTGTCTGCAACGAACTTGTTGTAGGTCTCGTACTTGCCGGAATACTCGGCATCCTCACGGAAACGGAAGCAGGCGTTCTTGAGATACTCTGCAACGCTGACCTTGACAGCATTGTCGGAGGTGATTTCAAATGCCTTCTCGAAAGGCTCCACACAACTCTTCAGAGTTGATTCGAACTTCTCTACGAGCACCATGTATTTTGCATCGTCGAACTCGTTCTGGGCGGCTTCCTGAATCTCGACTGCAAGGTTGTAATACAACACTCCAAGTCCGATATAACCGTACTCATAGTCAGGATTGATCACTGCGCACTGCTTGTAAGACTCTGCGGCTGCATCGTGATTGCCGAGCTTCTCGTGGATATTGCCCTCGACATAGAAGAGAGAAGGGTTGTTAGGTTCGTTCTTCTTTGCTGCATCAAGCAACTCGAAGAGTCTGTCGGTGCTCTCTCCTGAAGTAAGGTAATAGTTGATAAGGCCGACCAGGATCACCTGGCTCTGAGGATATTTAGAGAATCCCTTCTCAAGATTGGCAACCTGAGCTTCCTTGTCACCGGTCCTGTCTGATATGTCTGCGAGCTTTGCGTAAACGTCGCCCTCTGCTCCCTCATAATTGTAAGCGAGGCACTGCTCCAGATATTTCTTTGCTCTGGCAAGATCACCTGCCTGCCATGCAGTGAAACCGATATTGTAAACAGACATGGTATCTATCTGCCCCAGAGGACGTGTTGCGGAAGCAGCGGCAGCTTTCTCGAACTTCTGTGATGCCTCTGCAAGGTTCCCGAAATAATAGGAATTGTAAGCCTCCTCGGTGTACTTGGTGGCAACGCTCTTGATTCCGGCAATGATATCACTGGTCTTCTGGGCATTTGCATCCATCTCGAAAGCCTTTACGAATGCCTCCAGCGCCTTGTCCAGAGGATCGGCGCAAATAGGCTTCGTAGTCTCTATGAGGGTAAGCACGCCGTTAGGTGTGAAATAGTAGTTCCTTGTCTCATAAACCTCCTTGGTCATCGGCTGTCCGCCAATGAGAACCTCCTCGACAGCAGACGGTTTCTCGTTGCCGCCGATAAGCTGGAGTTCTGACTTGGATACTCCCACCCAGGCATTTCCCATAGGAGCATTGTAAGCGTCGATGTAGCTCTGACCGAGTTTGAGCCAAGTCTGCATCTTAGTGTTCTTCTTAGGGTTCTGGGCTGCAGCCTGTGCCGCTTCGAGAGCTGACTTTGCAGCAGATACAGATTTTACCTGTTCCTGTGCACCCGCAAACTGTACAGATGCGATAAGTGCCAAAGCAATAAGAATCTTTTTCATTTCAAATAATATTATTCGTTTATGTTTTCTTCCTGTTCGCGAGTTTCTTCCTCACCCTTTGCCACAACCGATACGGCTGCGATGGAATCTCCCTCACGGATATTGATCAGTTTCACGCCCTGAGTTGCACGTCCGGCGACCCTTATGTCCGTCACGGACATCCTGATGGCTATGCCGGAATGGTTGATGATCATAAGGTCATTTTCCTCGGTTACGTTCTTGATTGCAACTACCGGGCCAGTTTTTTCGGTTATGTTGAGGGTCTTGACTCCCTTGCCACCGCGGGCGGTAAGCCTGTAGTCCTCCGGATCGGAGCGCTTTCCATAACCGTTCTCACTTACCACCAGGATGGTATGGTCGGAAGCGTGCTCGTCGGAAGGATCGTAGGTAATCACGCCCACAACCTCGTCAGTGTCCGATATGGTTATTCCGCGCACGCCGGAAGCGCTGCGTCCAAGGGCTCTGAGGTCCTGTTCGTTGAATCTCACGCAACGGCCGTCACGGGCAGCTATCATGATATGCTCGTTTCCGTTGGTAAGGACAGCGTCAAGCAATTCGTCACCCTCACGGATGGTAAGGGCTATGATACCCTTGTTGCGGCTGCGCTTGTTGGAGTATTCGGCAAGAGTGGTCTTCTTGATGACACCCTTCTTGGAAACCAGAGTCACATAATGGTTATTGGTATACTCCGGATCGTCGATGGACGCCGCATTCAGGTATGTTCTGATCTTGTCCTCCTGGTCTATGGCAAGAAGGTTCTGTACCGCGCGGCCCTTGGAAGTGCGGGTGCCTTCCGGCAACTCGTATACCTTGAGTCGGTAGCACATACCCTTGTCCGTGAAGAACAGCATGGTCGAGTGCATGTTCGCCACATAGATATGCTCGATGAAATCCTCGTCCCTTGTAGCGCTGCCCTTCTTTCCGACTCCTCCCCTGCTCTGGGTATGGAATTCGGTCAAAGGCGTGCGTTTGATGTATCCCAGATGGGAAATGGTGATGACAACATCCTCGTCCGCATAGAAATCCTCCGGATTGAACTCGTCCGAAGACAGGGTTATCTCGGTGCGGCGGGCGTCACCGTATTTCTCCTTCATCTCGAGGCTCTCCTTCTTCACGATGGCAAGCTGTTCCTCGGTGCTGGCAAGTATCTGCTCGCAGCGGGCGATGAACTTCTCAAGGTCGTCATACTCGGCCTGGAGCTTGTCCTTCTCCATTCCGGTAAGCTGGCGAAGCCTCATTTCCACTATTGCGGAGGCCTGGACATCGTCAAAGCCGAAGGTGGACATAAGCTGAGCCTTTGCGTCATCCACACTCTTGGATGCCTTTATGATGGCTATGATCTCATCGATCACGTCGATTGCCTTGAGCAGCCCCTCGAGGATATGAGCCCTCTTGCGGGCCTTGTCAAGTTCGAACTTTGTGCGGCGCACGACGACCTCGTGACGGAAATCGACGAACTCGGACAGCAGTTCCTTAAGGGAAAGAGTCCTCGGACGCCCTTTCACGATAGCCACATTGTTGAAAGCGAAGCTGGACTGGAGCGGGCTGTATTTGAAGAGGGTGTTCAGCACAACGTTCGCGTTGGCCTCCCTCTTTATCTTGAATTCGATGCGCACGTCCCTGGTACTGAGGTCAAGGATATCGGAGATACCTTCGATTCTCTTGTCAGAGACCATCTGGGCTATCTTCTCTATCATCTCCTTCTTGTTGACCATGTACGGGATTTCCGTTACGACTATGGTCTGGCGGCCCTTCTCGTCCTCCTCGATTTCCGTCTTGGCGCGCACCACCACCCTGCCACGGCCGGTATTGTATGCGTCCACTATGCCCTGGCGGCCCATAATTATGCCTCCGGTAGGGAAATCAGGACCCTGGATATACTGCATAAGGCCCTCCGTGTCTATGTCCGGATTGTCGATGAGTGCGCAGATCGCGTCACAGCACTCGGAAAGGTTGTGCGGTGCCATATTCGTGGCCATACCCACGGCAATGCCGGCAGATCCGTTGAGCAGAAGCAGAGGCAACTTGGTAGGAAGGACGGTAGGCTCCTCGATGGAATCATCGAAGTTGAGCTGCATATCCACTGTATCCTTATCTATGTCCGCGAGGACATCCTCCGCCATTTTAGCAAGCTTGGCCTCGGTATAACGCATAGCGGCGACAGGATCCCCGTCCATACTTCCGAAGTTTCCCTGGCCCCATACAAGAGGATATCGCTGATTCCAGTTCTGGGCCAGTCTTGCCATTGCGTCATAAACACTGGAATCTCCGTGAGGATGGAACTTACCCAGAACCTCGCCCACGATACGGGCAGATTTCTTGGTAGAGCCGGAATAGCTGATTCCGAGCCCGTCCATTCCGAAAAGCACTCGCCTCTGAACCGGTTTGAGCCCATCCCTTACATCCGGGAGGGCACGGGACACGATAACGGACATAGAATAGTCTATGTATGCCGAACGCATCTCCTGGTCTATCTCCACCGGCTCAATAAAACCGGTATTCCTCTCTTCCAGAAGCTCTGCCGGTTTGTTTATCTCTTCACTCATAAATAGTTTGATTTCTCTAGTTTATAAACACGCAAATTTAACAATTAATTTCCATATTTTTTCTATTTTTGTGTGTCAATATGCCATATGCAGACAAGGTTTTCAGACGAATTGGGAAAAATCGTGGAATACGCGCGGGACGAGGCCATGCGCACGGGTTATTATGCCATCTGCACCGAGCATCTCCTGCTGGGAATGCTGCGTCACGGTGACAACAAGGCCTGCCGGCTTATGGAATCCCTGGGAGAAGATCTGGACCAGCTCAAAAGGCGCATCGACGCCCAGATCCTTCGCAGCGAAAGCATCCCTTATGACGATATGGACGACATCTATCTTTCCAGGGACGCCCAGAACGCTCTGAGCCTATCCGTTCTGGAAGCATCGATGCGGGGCATCACCGAGGCCGGCTCGGCCGAACTTCTACTGGCTCTGACCCGAGCCGAGGGCGACCCTTGCCGGGAAATCCTCGCATCCAGCGGCATAGACCGCTCCGCACTTCTGGCCCTGCTGGGCAGGGAAACCGAAATAAGGGCCTCATCCGTTCCAGCAGCAGAAGACATACAGAAAGCGCTGCTGTTCGGGCTCGACCAGGCCAGCAACTACATCGACACAGACACGAAATTCTTCAGCTGATATGAAACGCTTCCTGAACTTCATCGCCGCCGCATTGGCGTTGCTATGCGTTTTCTCCCCGGACTGCAGGGGCGAAGAGCGCCACGAACCATCCGGGACCTATCTGTTTGCCAGCAAGGACGGGCAGGACCTGTTCCTTGACATATACAACCCGTCCGAGGGGAGCGAGACCGAAATCGACGGCATAGAGAAACCTACCGTCATCTTTATTTTCGGAGGAGGATTCTTTTCAGGCAGACGCGACGGATACGGAGCGCAACAGTGGTTCAAGATGCTCAACGAATCGGGGTACCGTGTCGTAGCGATGGATTACAGGCTGGGGCTGAAAGGCGTGCACAAGGCAGGCATCAACCCCAAATTCATACGCAATCTCGAGAAGGCCATCAGACTGGCTGTGGAAGACCTTTACAGCGCAACTATCTTTTTGATCGACAACGCCGCCGAGCTGGGAATAGATCCGGCATCCATAGTAGTGAGCGGATCATCCGCAGGAGCGATAACCGCCCTTCAGGCCGAATGGGAGATATGCAACCGCTCGGAAATTGCGGAAGCCCTGCCCCGGGATTTCAATTATGCCGGCACCATGGCTTTCTCGGGCGCGATTTTCTCCAGGAAAGGCTCGCTCAGATACGGCAACTCTATCCCTTGCCCTACGATGATGTGCCACGGAACGGCGGACAACATTGTCCCCTACCGCAGGCTTCAGTTCTTCAGAACCATATTCGGTGGTACAGACGCCATATCCAAAGTTTTCATAAGGAGCGCCTACAACTACAACATCTTCCGCTACAAGGGGAACAGCCACGAGATAGCCGACAACATGATCCACGACTTTGACCGTGAGATCGAGTTCCTGGAGACCAACGTAATGAAAAAAGAAAGAAGGATCATCGACATTGAAATCACCGATCCTTCCATTCCTGTTCCCGAGTGGGCTGCAAAGAACAGCCCCAAGGCTCTGTATGACTAGTTCGTCATGCAGTCCAGCACTGTCTTGACGAACTTGTCCATCTCTTTCTTGTAATCCGTATTGGCATCCTTGTGATAGCGGTGCGCAATGGCGAAGCACACCGTAGCTGCATTGTGCCCGAGCTTTGCAGACATTCCGGCAAGGGCGGAACCTTCCATCTCGAAGTTGGTTATCTTGTAACCGTCGAATTCAAAGGATTCCAGATCCCTGAGCATGTCCGGCATCACGAGTCCCTGCCGCACTACCCTGCCCTGAGGGCCGTAGAAGCCTGGAGCGGACACGGTCATACCCTTGACGGTACTGCCGGCAAGCCTGTCGATTATCTTCTGCGACGCCCTTACGAAATAAGGAGCGGGAAGTTTAGGGTTCCAACTCATATGCTTGACAAAAGCATCCTCGAAATCCTGGAGAGCAAATGTCTCGCGTCCCTCATACCAGTTCATAAGTCCGTCAAAACCGACCGAGATATGCGACAGTATGTAGGATCCCAAAGGAATTTCCGGCTGGATGGCACCGCACGTACCTACCCTGAGAATATCCAGAGCCTTATGGACCGGCTTGACCTCCCTGGTGTCGAAATCGATGTTGGCCAGGGCGTCCAGTTCCGTCATCACAATGTCTATGTTGTCCGTACCGATGCCCGTCGCAAGAACCGTCACCCTCTTGGAATTGTAGGTTCCGGTCGCCCATACGAATTCCCGGGACTCGCCTTCGCACTCGAGACTGGTGAAAAAGGACTTGAAGTTCCGGACACGGCCGGGATCTCCTACTAGGAATACGGTGTCGGCCAGCTGGTCTGGTCTTATATGAAGATGGAAAACGGAACCGTCTCCGTTGATGATGAGTTCTGATTCAGGAATTTTCATACGCTATTTCTTTTTGTTTTTGGCCGCACGCAGGCGTGACGCGCTGCGCACAATCAGTTCGTCCGCCCAGATGTTGCGGGCCGCCATAATGTCGAATATGACTGCAACGGCAGGAAAGACCGCCGTCCACCTGAACACCAGATCCCCGGCAGTGGCGAAATAGTCCACTGCGAGCCATACCTGCAGGGCGATCGTGATCAAAGAAGACAGTACAGCAGTGCGGAACTGGAATATCCTTACTTTCCAGGTGGTAAGTGCCAGAAAATCCAGCAGCACTATGATTATAAGCAGAATAAGATACGGAGTATAGCTTACATATTTGATTCCGGGAGCCTTCTCACAAAAGAAAAGCGCAGCCATAAGCGCTGTGGCCAGCGCAAGATAAAGTGTTTGTACTCTTTGCCACATAACAGGTCTTTCAAAATGTCGTGATTTACAAATATACGGAAAAATAAGTATCTTTGCCTAACCTGAACCTTTTGAATATGGACAAGAGAGTAGTCATAACAGGCATGGGAGTCGTTTCCTGCATAGGTAACGACGTCAAATCGTTCTGGGACAGCCTTGTCAACGGAAGGTGCGGGATAGACTTCATATCGGAGTTCCCCACAGACAGGCTGGAAGTCAAGATAGGCGGAAAGATCAGGAACTTCGACCCTGAGAGTTACGGCATTGCCAAGCCTTTCATCCGCAAGCAGGATCCGTTCACAATCTACGCCATGGCCGCCGCCATCCAGGCAATGGACGACTCGGGGCTGGATGCATCGGAGGATAACGGCAACATATCTCCGGACAGGCTGGCCACCTACATGAGTTCAGGGATGGGCGGTTTCCAAAGCATATATCAGGAATGCGTCAAGATGAACGAGGATGATTCCGGACAATGGATATCTCCGAACTTCGTACCTACGATGATTCCCAATGCCGCCGCCGGGCAGATTGCAATGCATTTCAACGCCCAGGGACCTAGCATATGCATCACTGCCGCCTGCGCTACCTCAACCCACTCCATAGGAGAGGCTTACCGTCTGATCAGGCATTCTTATGCCGATGCTGCCATTGCCGGAGGGAGCGAGGCCTGCACCATCCCGATAGGACTTGCAAGCTTCGCCAACAGCAGAGCCCTTTCCAGATCGGACAATCCCAAATATGCGTCTCTGCCTTTCAACGCCAACCGCGGCGGGTTCGTAATGGCAGACGGGGCCGCAGTTCTCATCCTTGAAGAGTATGAACACGCAATCAGACGCGGTGCCGACATTTATGCCGAGATTGTAGGATACGGCAGCACTTGCGATGCCTTCCACATCACTGCCCCAAGGCCGGACGCATCGACCCAGGCCCGCTGCATTTCCCAGGCTATGGCCGAGGCCGGATTCGACCCGGGTAAGGACAGTGTCTACATCAACGCCCACGGAACCGGCACCCGCCTCAACGACAGCACAGAAACGCTCGCATTCAAGAAAGCTTTCGGGGATTTCGCCGGCAAGCTGCACATCAGCTCCACCAAATCGATGCACGGCCACATGTTGGGCGGCACCGGCGCCGCGGAGGCCATTGCGACGGTACTGGCGCTCAGGAACGGGACAGTGCCTCCTACCATCAACCTTGACGTTCCAGATCCCGAATGCGACCTGGACTACACCCCTTGTACGGCAAAAAAGGCCGAACTTACGCTCGGCCTCTCGGATTCATTCGGATTCGGCGGTCACAACGCCTGCATCGCCATCAGGAAGATCTGATTATTCCCCCGCCTCTTTCAAGCGTTCTGCGTTTTCCGCAACCTGCAGCTGGTCAATGCAATCCCATATATCTCCGTCCATAAAGGCCGGAAGGTTGTACATGCTCCAGTTGATGCGATGGTCCGTCACACGACCCTGCGGGTAATTGTATGTGCGGATCTTTGCGGAGCGGTCGCCCGTGGACACCATGGTTTTGCGCTTTGCGGCGATTCCGTCAAGATATTTCTGATGCTCGAGGTTGTACAGACGTGTACGGAGTTCCTCGAATGCCCTGTCCTTGTTCTTGAGCTGGGAGCGTTCCTCCTGGCACTGCACCACAAGGCCGGAAGGGATGTGGGTGAGCCGGACGGCGGAATATGTGGTATTGACGCCCTGCCCTCCAGGACCGGATGAGCAGAACAGGTCAAGCCTGATATCGTCCCAGCTGAGGTCCACGTCGAATTCTCCCGCCTCCGGGAACACTGCAACGGAAGCCGCCGAGGTCTGGATCCTGCCTTGAGTCTCGGTCTGAGGCACTCTCTGGACGCGATGCACTCCGGATTCATACTTCATCACTCCGTAAACGCCCTCGTTGCCGGAAGAAAGCTTGAAGACTATCTGCTTGAACCCGCCGGAAGTTCCGGGAGCCTGATCCGTCACCTCAAGTTTCCAACCTCTGGACTCGGCGAAATGCTGATACATCCTGAAGAGGTCACCGGCAAAGATGGCAGCCTCGTCACCGCCCGTACCGCCACGTATCTCTATCATGGCGTTCTTGCCGTCATCAGGATCCGCAGGGATGAGCAGAAGCTTGATGTTCTGTTCCATATCCGGAATCCTCGGTTCGATGTCCGCGATTTCCATTTTTGCCATTTCCTTGAGTTCCTCGTCCTTCTCGTTGGCAAGTATGTCTTTTGCCGCCGACAGGTCCTCCATCATCTTCTTGTACTCCAGGCCGGCCTTGATGATAGGCTCGAGTTCTTTGTAATCCTTGTTGAGCTGAACGAACTTTTTCATGTCCTGCATCACGTCAGGGCTGGAAAGCTGGTCCTGAAGAGACTGAAACTTCCCCTGTAGCGAAAGAACTTTGTCCAGCAATGATGTATTGTCTGCTGCCATAAAGGTGTTAGTTTATCTTTTTGATGTAGCAACGGCGCCTCATATAAGGCTCGTGCTCATAATCGTTCCAAATGTTGACCGCGCTGTTCGATTCTATCTGAGGGTTGCTGACGGCAAAACGGTTGCCGATCTTGATCGCCCTGTCCGCCAGTTCCCTGTAATACAGTGCAGACACTCCGGTATTCTGCCACTCACTGACCGCCCCGTTGAGCATAAGGTCCGTATTCTCATAATCGTGAAGGGCGCGCAACAGATGAATCCATCCGAACGGGAACAGATGTCCGTGCGCTTTCTGCAGGGCCGCCGATATGGAAGGGAAGGCGATTCCGAAAGCGACAAGTTCCTCCTTGTCGTCCAGAACCACGCAGCTGGTCTTGTCCGTGAGATATTTCATCACGGAAGAAGCTTCCTCCTCTATCTCTTCGTCGGTGAAAGGGATGAAATTGTAAACAGCGGAAGAGAAACTGTCGTTGTATATGTCAAAGAAATGCCGGACTTTTTCCGGGTCCCTCTTCAGTTCCTCTATACTGCCGATGTGCAGATTGTATTTCCGGGATATTATCGACGCCACCCTCCTGGTCTTGTCCGGGACACCGTGGTTGGCCACCATCTTGTACTGGACCCAGTCACATTCCTTCTCGAATCCCAGGGACTCCAGAAGGTCGTTGTAATACGGATAATTGTACAGGCAATTGAAAGGAGGAACGTTCTCATACCCTTCCACCAACATTCCCTGCTTGCCCAAAGTATTGTAATACAGAGGGCCGTGAATCTCGGTCATACCCATCGACAAAGCCCAGTCCTGGGCCGTCCCGATGAGCAGCCTGGCCACTTCCAGGTCATTGATGGTGTCAAACCATCCGAACCTCACCCTCCTGACTTTATAGAGGTCGTTGTACCGCGGATTTATCATTGCGCAGATACGGCCGACAACCTTCTTGCCGTCGAGCACCATCCACATGCGCCGCCGGCAATATTTCAACGGAGCAGTCCTGGTCAGGGATCTGACCTGGTCCGAATGCAGAGCCGGAACATACTGGGGGCATTTGCTGTACAGAACGTCGGGAAATTCGATGAACTTCCTCAACTGTTTCCGGTTCTGTACTTCTATCACCCTATACATAGTCTGCAAATTTAACAAAATTTAGCGTATTCCCACTATACCCTGAACAGCAGCCTGTGCACATACACAACCAAAAACCGCAGGAATATAGGATATGGTCCCAACCTGGGACTTCTTGTTTGCGCTTTCCTCGAGGACAACGGATTCCCTGGCAGGAAGTTCCTCGGAAAAAACCGCAAGGAAGCCTTCCCTTATCCCCAGTTTGTGCAGCCGCTTGCGCAGCATGTGGGCAAGAGGGCACTGATAAGTCCGTGAAATGTCCGCAAGCCTGACTTTCGTGGCATCCGTCTTGGCCCCTGAGCCCATCGAACTTACCAACGGATAGCCTTTTGCAAGGCAATGCTGGATGAGCGCGATCTTGGGGCTCAGGGTATCTATGGCATCCACAACGTAATCGAAATCACCGGTAATGATTTGCGCCACGTTCCCCTCGGTCAGGTAATCCCGGACACATTCCAGTCTGACATCCGGGTTGATATCCCTGAGCCTCTCGCAAACCACCTCGATCTTGGGACGTCCGATTGTGGAATGCAGAGCCGGAAGCTGCCGGTTGATGTTGGTAAGGGACACCGTATCGTTGTCCACCAGCAGCATACTGCCGACTCCAGAACGGCAAAGCATCTCGGCCGCATAGGCTCCGACGCCTCCCAGGCCGACTACCGCAACCCTTGACGAAGCAAGTTTGAGGACATTTTCTTCTCCAAGCAGAAGTTCAGTGCGTTCCGTCCAACTCATTACGAAAAAAATAAGTACTTTTGCATCACAAAAATAATGAATATTTCAATGCACAGCAAAGAAGAGAAACTTCAGGCTTTTTCCCGCCTTCTGGACGTAATGGATGCGCTCAGGGACAGATGTCCCTGGAACGCGGCCCAGACAATGGAAAGCCTGAGGCCAATGACCGAGGAAGAGGTTTACGAACTCAGTGACGCCGTAGGCTCAGGCAACAGGGACGCCATAGCGAAGGAAATCGGTGACCTGATGTACCATCTGGTGTTCTATGCCTGCATTGGAGAAGAAGAGAAATCCTTCGACATAGCCGATTCCCTTGACAAGATCTGCAACAAGATGGTATTCCGTCATCCTCACGTATTCAATCCCGACGGCACTCTTGTCCCGAAAGGCAGCGCGCCGTCCGCCAAGGAGATTGCAGACACCTGGGAACTGGTCAAGGCAAAGGAGAAAGACGGCAACAAGACGGTGATGTCGGGGATCCCCGAGGCTATGCCTGCCGTTCTGAAAGCCCTGTCCATGCAGGAGAAGGCCAGAGGATGCGGATTTGACTGGGAAAAGCGCGAGGATGTCTGGGACAAGGTGCACGAGGAGCTTGGAGAGGCTTTCGAGGCCTGCACAGAGAACGATCCGGCCCACATGACAGAGGAATTCGGAGACCTTATGTTCGCGACCATCAACGCGGCAAGACTTTATGGAGTGGATCCGGAAGCGGCCCTGAACAATACCTGCTCGAAGTTCCGCAGGCGTTTCACCTATCTTGAAGAGAACACCCTCAGAAAGGGAATTGATATGAAGAGCCTGACCCTAGCCCAGATGGACGCCATCTGGGACGAAGCCAAGGCCAAAGGTATGTAACATCGAACGGAAATGTGGTCTTTTCTTATAAGCCTGGTGATTCTGATAGCAGGATCCCTCGCGTATGGCAAGTTCGTAGAGAAGGTTTTCAATCCTGACGGAAACAGGACGACTCCAGCTTTTACTAAAACGGACGGGGTTGATTATGTCCCTATGCCGGCTTGGAAAGTATATATGATACAATTCCTGAACATAGCCGGAACGGGACCTATCTTCGGCGCCATAATGGGAGCCAAGTTCGGTCCCGCCTCCTATCTGTGGATTGTATTCGGGAGCATTTTCGCAGGTGCCGTACACGACTATTTCACCGGGATGCTGTCCATCAGGCAGGGAGGAGCCGGAATCCCCGACATTGTGGGGCTTTACCTCGGCAAGCCGGCAAGGACAGGAATGCTGGCCTTTTCGGTGATACTTCTTCTGCTGGTGGGCACCGTATTCGTATACAGCCCCGCGATGATACTCGGAGACATTGCAGGATTCATGGGCACACACAAGTCATCCGTAATGATATGGGTGTTCATAGTGTTCGCGTACTATATCATCGCCACTCTTCTGCCAGTGGACAAACTGATAGGAAGGATATACCCTCTGTTTGCCTTTTCCCTGCTGTTCATGGCAGTAGCCCTTTGCGTATGCCTGCTTCTCAAATGGCCGTCCATACCCGAGTTCTGGCAGGGCCTCGGCAACAGGGCTCCCGAAACCGGAATCCAGGGGCAGAACATCTTCCCTTGCCTGTTTATCACAATTGCCTGCGGGGCGATCAGCGGGTTCCACGCGACCCAGAGCCCGATAATGGCCCGTTGCGTCACTAACGAGAAAAACGGAAGGCAGATATTCTACGGCGCTATGATAACCGAGGGCATAGTTGCCCTGATATGGGCTGCCGTCTCTTCATATTTCTTCTTCGACGGCGGAATGGCAGAGGTCGGAGCATCTTCCGGACAGGCCCCGATAGTGGTGACAAGCGTGGCCCGCAACTGGCTCGGAATCACCGGCGGCGTGCTTGCCATACTCGGAGTAGTGGCGGCTCCCATCACAAGCGGGGACACGGCATTCCGAAGCGCGCGCCTCATAATCGCGGACACTATCCGGCTCAACCAGAAAAACAAGAAAAACAGGCTGGTTGTCGCTATCCCGATATTCATTATAGCCGGGCTGATGCTATGGTACAACATCGAGGACGAGAACGGCTTCAACGTCATCTGGAGGTACTTCGGTTGGGCAAACCAGGCTCTGGCCTGCTTCGTGCTGTGGACGGCATCCGTCTATCTGCGCAAGCGCGGCAACAGTAAGGCACACCTCATCACACTGATTCCGGCAGTGTTCATGACAGTGATTTCCACCTGGTACATAAGCATCGACAAGATAGGCTTCAAGCTCCCGAACCTCTGGGGACTCGGGCTGGGAATACTGGTGGCGATAGCCTTTACCTGGAATTTCTATTACTCGTGGAAACTCTCGAAGAAAGAGAAGTGAACACGACCGTAAACTTTCTCCTTCACGAAATTGGGATGATTGACGAATGAATGTTCGTCACCGTGTTCAAGGATGAGATAACGCTCGGGGTAGATGATATCCCGCGCGAAGATTTTGTCCGGTATGGTCTCCAGCCCCTCCAGAGCATAAGGAGGATCGGCAAAAACAAGGTCGAACTTTTCGTGACAGACATCCAGGAAATCGAACACGTTGTCACGTACCATAGTGACGTTGGGAAGGCCCAGACGCTCGGACTCGGTCTTGATGAAACTGGCATTTTCACGGGACATTTCGACGCAGTACACGCGGGAAGCTCCCCTGGAAGCGAATTCGAATGAAATGGAACCTGTCCCCCCGAACAGATCCAGAACCTTGAGGTCCTGAAAATCATATTCGTTGTCCAGAACATTGAAAAGACCTTCCTTGGCATAATCCGTGGTAGGTCTTGCATTATACTTCAGAGGCAGTCTGATGAGTTTGCCCTTATGGGTGCCGCCAATGATTCTCATATCTGCTCCACGGCCTTGAAATACCTGTAGAGAGACAATTCGTCTTCCTTGCCGACTGGGCTGCGCCAGCATATTGTCGACACCTCCGGATTGAGCTGAAGCGATTTCATAGCGAGGAAGATGAAATATTCCGCCGTTACAAAGTCCTGGGCCTTGTACGTATTGGCAAGCATAAGACTTTTGCCCTGGGCTATTGCAAGATACAGGATGCCGTCACAGTAGGAAGCGACAATCTTGTTGTATTCCCTGCACTGAGCCAGGTCTTTCAGAATAAAAAGCATCTCAGGCAGGGCTTCACTATGCCCTCCTGAGATGCTGTCATAATCGGAGTAGACCAGAACCGCATCGTACTGCGGAACGTCCACGTATTTTACATTGTCGTTGCCGTCAAGCTTCACTACCTCCCTCAACGCGTCCTCCGCAGCGGAAGGATCGAAAAAGTGCTTTGGAACAAGGGTGCACTTATGGGTGAGCAGTGAATCAAGCACAACTACTCCCAGTTACCTGCGTTGTTGTTAGGAGCGGTGACGCTGCCGACCTGAAGACCCTCATAACGGTTCTGGTCACGCTTCTCTGCATCAAGATTGATACGGAGCTGGTTGTCCATACCCTTAAGCAGGGACTTGTAAGGGATCTTTGCCTCGAACAGAGGAACAGGTACACCGGAAACGGTCTTGACTACGGATTCCATGATGATAGGCTCGCCGTCCGTGAACGGAATGGTGCGGATATCGTTGATGTTGAAGTTCTCACGACCGTTGAACAGAGTGTCACGTACAGGAATCTTGTTCTCGACTGAGAATACGAGGTTGTGGTCACCGGCAAGATACATCTGGTAGATGTCGAGCGCAGTGAGTTTCTTGTTGGCCTTCTTGACCTCGTCCGTATGTGCGACTGCAAGGGAATCGTCCATTGAGCCGACCTGAAGAACCACCAGCATGTCTCCCTTCTCATAGAAATCTACAAGGCTGTCCAATGACGAAGCGAACTTGTTGTTGACGCTCTTGTAAGCCACCTGGAGAGTACGGATATCCTTGAGTCTCTGGATGGCCACCGTCTCTCTGCGAGCCTTCTCCTTGTTGAAATTCACAGGTTTCATGATGCTCTTGTAGATAAGGAACACGAGCAGAACAATCACTACGAAAAGTGCAACCTGAATAATTGTCTGAACTGATTTCTTCATATTGTAATTTTTATTTGTTTCCAAATCCCCACAAAGTTATGAAAAGGATTTATGAAATGCAATATTCTTATTAAATTTGCACTTGTAAAAGACAGTTCCGATGAAAGAGTTCCCCTCAGAGAAAACAAGCGGATTCCATACTTTGCTCATGCAAAGCCATACCGTGGCCGTGGTATCACACAACGGCCCCGACGGTGATGCCGTAGGTTGCGTGACTGCGTTCAGGAACTTTGTCACCGGCACCCTGGGCAAAGACGCGGGAATCATTCTTCCCTCCGCCGCACCGGATTACCTGTCTTTCATAACGGAATCTGAAAACATCCTGTACCCCGGCGACCCGTGGCTGGACGAACTCCTCGGGAGAGCGGACCTGCTCGTGTGTCTGGACCTCAACTCACTTTCCAGGACGGACAGTCTGGAAGGTGTTCTTACCGGTCTGGATATAAGGAAAGTCCTCATCGACCACCATCCGGGACCGGAAGAAACACAGTTTGACCTCGTATTCAGCAGCACGGAAGTGTCCTCTGCCTGCGAACTGCTTTACAGGATACTCCTGGAGATGCCGGAAATAGGAGGCAGGGCGTCCGCCCTTCCACGCAAGACGGCGCTCGCCCTGATGACAGGGATGACCACGGACACGAACAATTTTGCGAACTCCGTATTCCCGGGAACCCTGGAAATGGCTTCCGAGCTTCTGGCAGCCGGAGTGGACAGGGAGGCCGTGATAGGCCATCTGTACCAGGAGTACCGTCCCAACCGCATAGCCCTTTGCAGCCATATGCTCTGCAACGGCCTGCGCTTCATTCCCGGCGGCGCAGCGTATATGGTAATCCGTCGCGATACCTGGAACAGGTTCGATGCGATAGAAGGGGAAACGGAAGGCCTTGTCAACGTCCCGTTGAGCATAAAGGAAATACGCCTGTCCCTGCTGCTCAGGGAAGATGACGGGTTCTTCAGGGTATCCGTGCGCTCGAAGGAAGGAACCTCGGCCAACACTCTGGCAAGGGAATTTTTCCACGGAGGCGGGCACGAACGCGCAGCCGGCGGAAGGGTCTTCTTCCCGGGAGACATAGCGTCCCCGGACGAAATCGAGGGCTATATTTCCGAAATGACGGCACGATTCCTGCACAATACGGGAGAAACTGAAAACTAGAAGATGAAAAGAATCATAATAATTTTTGCGGCCGTTGCCGCACTGACCGTTTCCTGCAAGAAGGATGAAACCCAGAACGTGGACAACACTGCCCAAGCCGCCAGATTCAATGCCTGGATCAGAGTAAACCACCCTAATGCGCCAAGGACCACACTCGGATCCTATGTGATTTCCGAGAAGAAGGGAAACGGCGGAAGGGTCGGTGACGCCACCGAGAACCTTTATGTGCAGCTGGAATACACCAGAACACAGCTCTCCGGCCAGATCACAGGCTACACCTCGTCGGACATTGCAAAACAGCTGAACGCATACGATTCCACCCATTTCTATGGTCCGAGGATCATCAACAGGGCCAGTTCCCAGAACATAACCGGCCTTGAAGAATCCCTTTGCGAGATGAACATAGGAGGTTCCCGCAAGCTGGCAATACCCGGATGGCTCACTTCCTACCCTTCCTACGCAACGGAAGAAGAGTACTTCAAGAAAGTCAGCGGAACGGACGTCATCTTTGAATTCACCGTCAGGGACGCGTTCAACGACGTCAACGAGTGGGAATGTTCGCAGATAGAAAAATACATACTGGAGCAGGGTCTCCCGCTGGAAAAGTTCACCAGGGACACGACCGGATTCTATTATCTTACGACAAGCAGCCCCGAAATCGGGAAAGAATTCAATGACGACGACACGTTCACCATCCATTATACGGGCGCCAGACTGGACGGACAGGTATTCGATTCATCTGTCAGAAAGACCTATGTCGATGCCGGCTTGAACCCTGCAGGAAAAGAATTCAAGCCTGTCACCATCACATATAACAAAGAAGCGGACAAAGTCAAGTTCGGATCCGGCAGCGCAATCAAAGGCTTTTCCATGGCATTGTCAAAAATGCGTCCGGGAGAGAACGTGACGGTAATTTTCATGTCGGCGCTCGGCTACTCCTCACAAGGCGGCTCCGACTCCGGACTCATTCCGGCATATTGCCCTCTGCGTTTTGACATACGTATGACAGATTACACACTGAAATCTGAAACAACGGAATAATGACGGATAAAGGAACGGCTCCTACCGAACTGGGAACGGAAAAGGTAGGAAAACTCCTCAAGATGTATGCAGTCCCGGGAATCATCGCCCAGACTGCATCTTCCCTGTACAACATGGTCGACAGCATTTACATCGGCCATATCAAGGATGTCGGATCATATGCAATATCCGGTCTTGCCGTCACTTTCCCTCTCATGAACCTGTCCGCTGCCCTGGGGACGCTGGTCGGAGTCGGAGCGATGACAATGATATCCGTACTCCTGGGACAGAAAAACTATGACAGCGCCAACAAAGTCCTGGGCAACGTATTGTCCCTGAACGTGCTGATAGGTGTGATATTCACTCTGTTCACCCTGGCCTTCCTTAATCCGATCCTGACTTTTTTCGGAGCCAGCGAAAACACCTTGCCTTTTGCCAGGGATTATATGACAATCATTCTCCTTGGCAACGTCTTCACGCATCTGTACTTCGGGTTGAACGGTGTCATAAGGGCATCCGGGCATCCGAAGACCGCAATGGGGCTGACCCTGTTCACCGTCACCTCCAACGCCATCCTCGACCCTATATTCATCTTTGCGCTGGACCTGGGAATAAAAGGAGCTGCACTGGCAACCATCCTGTGCCAGACGATGGCCCTCTGCTACTCGTTCAGATTCTTCCTGAACAAGAGCAGGATACCCCATTTCCCTCGTCCGGTTTTCCAGATAAACAGGCGAATCGCCAAGTCTTCCCTGGCCATTGGGCTCGGGCCTTTCCTTATGAACAGCGCCGCCTGCGTAGTTGCCCTGTTCATCAACCAGCAGCTCAAGAAATACGGAGGAGACCTGGCCATAGGGGCATACGGAATCGCCAACCGGCTTTCATTCATGTTTATAATGATAGTGATGGGGTTCAACCAGGGTATGCAGCCTATCGCAGGATACAACTATGGTGCAAGACAATACGGAAGAGTCAAGCAGGTTTTCAAGCTGACTACGATCTGGGCCGTGGCAACTACCACCCTGTGTTTCATTGTCAGCGAGTTTTTGCCGGGACCGGCAGCCGGGCTGTTCACCAATGATCCCCAGATGAAGGCGCTTGCAGTGGATGGACTCAGAAAGATGAACCTTGCAATGGTTCTGGTCGGATTCGGTATGGTGTCATCCAACTTCTTCCAATGTCTGGGAATGGTCAAGATATCCATTTTCCTGTCCCTGAGCAGGCAGTTGATATTCCTGGTCCCTCTCCTGTACCTGCTTCCTCTGTGGTTCCAGGAAAACGGGGTCTGGTACAGCCTGCCTATTTCCGACACCATATCCTGTCTGGTATCCCTGTTCTTCATAATAAGACTGTTCAGAAAGTTCAACCATCTCAAGGACGGTGACGAAGCATCCGTTCTGGGTAGCGAAATATGATATGGAAAAGAAACTGATAATCAATATCGGAAGACAATACGGCAGCCACAGCCGTGACATAGCCAGGGAACTCGGGCGTCTTCTTGACATTCCGGTCTATGACAACGAACTTATTTCCAAGGCGGCCCAGCAGAGCGGATTCAGCGAATCCCTCTTCACCAAACGTGACGAAAAGCGCCGCTTCTGGAAAGTCGGGAACATATTCGGAGGGGAGGCCAATCCCGGACTCAACGACGGAGAGATATTCAAACTTCAGTGCGACGCCATCCGCAAGATAGCATCCGAGGGATCGGCCATTTTCATAGGCAGGGCCAGCAACTATGCGCTCAGGGACCTGGATTGTTGCCTGAACGTTTTCATCTGTGCCCCTATGAGCGTACGCAAGGAGCACATCGCCGCCTTCAAGGGCATCAGCCTTGACGAGGCGGAAGAATTCATATTCAAGTCGGACCGCAGGAGGGCCGAGTATTACAATTTCTTCACGGACGGCCACTGGGGCAAATCATCCGACTATCACCTTTGTGTGGACTCTTCGAAACTGGGAGTGGAGAAGACGGCCGCATTGATAATAGAATACGGCAGAATGGCCGGACTCATAGACTGAGAATATCAAAAACAGCAATTATATGACACTTATTGAAAGCATCGTAGCGCGCGCAAGATCCAACAGGCAGCGCATAGTCCTTCCGGAATCTCTGGAAGAACGCACAATCAAGGCAGCAGACAGGGCTCTGGCAGACTCCATTGCAGAAATCATCCTAATCGGCAACCGCGACTCCATACTTGCCAAGGCTGCCGAACTCGGACTCGGCAACATAGGGAAGGCAACCATCATAGATCCTGCAACCAGCAGCAAGACTGCGGAATATGCCAATCTGCTCTACGAACTTCGCAAGAACAAGGGAATGACCCCGGAGGAGGCCGCAAAACTCGTACAGAACCCTCTGTACTTCGGTTGTCTCATCATCAAGAACGGAGATGCGGACGGCCAGATCAGCGGAGCCCTATCCACTACCGGAGAGACCCTGCGCCCGGCGCTTCAGATCATCAAGTGCGCTCCCGGAATCAGTTGCGTAAGCGGTGCTATGCTGCTCATCACAAAAACTCCGGAGTACGGCCAGGACGGTGTACTGGTAGTTGGCGACATAGCCGTAACCCCTGCTCCTGATGCACCACAATTAGCCCAGATTGCAGTTTGCACTGCACAGACTGCAAAGAGCGTAGCCGGATTCGCAGACCCTAAGGTCGCCATGCTTTCATTCTCTACAAAGGGAAGCGCAAAGCACGAGGTTGTTGACAAGGTCGTAGAGGCCACCAGGCTCGCAAAGGAGATCGATCCCGAACTCCACGTGGACGGAGAACTCCAGGCAGACGCCGCCCTTGTACCTTCCGTAGCATCAAAGAAGGCTCCGGGTTCTGAAATCGCCGGAAAGGCCAACGTCCTTGTATTCCCTAACCTCGAGGCAGGAAACATCTGTTACAAGATGGTACAGAGACTGGGCAGGGCCGACGCGATAGGACCTATACTCCAGGGCATAGCACGACCTGTCAACGACCTGAGCCGCGGCTGCAGCGTGGACGACATCTACAAGATGATTGCAATCACCGCCTGCCAGGCGATGGACGCTAAATAAGATTCTGCACGATTTCCATAGTATCCCGGGCAATGACAAGTTCCTCATTGGTCGGGATCATTGCTACCTTGACACTGGAGTCCGGGGTAGAGATCATCGTCTCGTCGTGGGCGTTCTCGTTTGCCTCGGAATCGATCCTGACACCCATATATCCCAGTTGCTCACATACCCTGCGGCGGAGTTTTGCGTTGTTCTCGCCTATTCCGGCAGTGAAGATGATAAGGTCCACTCCATTGAGTTCGGCAATATAGCCTCCGACCAGTTTCGCTATGTCGAAGGTTAGCTTCTTCATCACGATCTTGGCCTTCTTGTCGCCTTCGTCGATCAGGCGCATCATGTCGCGGGCGTCCGAGCTGACTCCGCTTATGCCCAGGAAGCCGCTCTTCTTGTTCAATATCTGGGTCATCTGGTCCGGAGTCAAGTTCTCCTTCTTCATGATGTAAGGGACTATGTTGGCGTCTATGATGCCGCAGCGGGTTCCCATTATCATACCCTCGAGCGGAGTGAATCCCATCGAGGTATCCACGCACTTGCCGTTCCTGATTGCCGTGACGGAACTGCCGTTCCCGATATGGCAGGTGATGATCTTCGAATTGTTCAGGTCAATCCCGGCAAACTCGGCTCCCCTGCGGGAAACATACTGGTGTGACGTTCCGTGGGCACCGTAACGGCGTACGCGGTATTTCTCGTAATACTCCCAAGGAAGGGCATACATATAGGCATACGGCTCCATTGTCTGATGGAAGGCGGTGTCGAAAGTGACCACCTGCGGCACGTCTGGCAGAACGTTCTGCATTGCCCTGATTCCAAGGATATGCGCAGGATTGTGAAGAGGTGCGAAATCGCAGCAGATCTCGATCTTCTTCATCACGTCCTCGTCCACAAGGGCGCTCCCGCTGAAGAAATCCGCACCCTGGACGATTCTGTGGCCTACCGCCTCTATGTCATCGAAATTTCTGATAACTCCGTACTCCGGATCCACAAGCGCATCAAGAACCAGTTTCATACCAACCTTATGATCGGCGATAGGCTGCTCCCTCACAAGGACCTGCTTGCCTGCAGGCTTGTGGGTGAGGCACCCCTCGGGGAGTCCTATCTTTTCAACGAGGCCTTTGGCCAGAAGATCATAAACATCCGCATTCTTCATGTCAAGAAGCTGATACTTGATGGAAGAACTGCCGCAATTGATTACAAGAACTATCATTATATGTCGATTAAAATATCTGTTGAACATCTGTTGTTGCCAAAGGCAACATTTTGCGGTACAAAATTAACAAAAAATATGGGTAGTTTGGCCCGATGGTGAAAATATCGTTGTCCTTTGCCTGCGGAGTCCTTCTCGCGATGCTTATGAACCGGCACCTGGCGGCGGGAACGGACACCGCGTATATGCTATGCTCGGGATTGCTTCTGTCCAGCATAGGGTGTATGGCCGCCCTTGCAACAGGCAGAGGCCGAGCCGGGATCCAGTCGATGGCCGCCGCCTTCTTCGCAGGTGCATTCTGCTTTCTGTCCAGAAGCATCTGCGCCTGCAGCGACAGCCCCGCCCTGTTCCAGGGGGCTCTGAGTGCATTTTCTGCCGCCATCGACAATGCCGGATTCGCTTCGGAGCAGACCCCTGCCCTGCTCAAGGCTCTGCTTTGCGGGGACAGGTCCGCCCTGGACAGGGAAACCATAGCGGCATTCAGGGACAGTGGCGCTTCGCACATTCTGGCACTGTCCGGGCTGCATCTGGGCGTGATCTATCTGATTGCGGGCAAGGCTCTGTCCATTATTGGCAATTCGAAAGCGGCAAAGACTGCAAGGAGTGCAACCACTGTAATATTGTGCGGATTCTATGCCGCCATGACGGGAGCATCGCCGTCAATCGTAAGGGCTTTCCTGTTCATCCTGCTAAGGGAAATCCTTTGGCTTTTCCCAGGCCGGAAGGCCGGAGATGAGGGCATCTACTGCACCGCGCTGACCGTTCAACTGGCCCTGGACCCACTGGTGATATCCTCGCCGGGTTTTCAGTTGTCATATATGGCGATGGCCGGTATTTACCTGATATTCCCCGTCCTTAGCGGTTTGTATCCCGATCTGCCATCAGACAAAGGAAGAGCGGCCGCCCACCGGGGGCCCCGGGCCCAGCTGGCATTTGCCGGTGCAATGAAGAAGATATGGGATGCCGCAGCAATGAGCATATCCTGCCAGATGTTCACCGCGCCCCTGGCATGGATTTATTTCAGGAGTTTTCCTCCGTTCTTTCTGATAACCAATCTGATATCCTTGCCGCTATGCGAGGCGCTCATTGTCTGCGGCCTTGCCTCGCTGGCGCTGCCGTTCCTGGCCCCGGCGACAGATCTGCTGGCCCGGGCGCTGATTTTCTGCATATCCGTGATATCGGGGCTGTAACGCCCTACCTTCTGCGTCGTGGCGCAAAGAAGAATGTTTCCTGTACGGCTCCTGTGTGCATGTTGTGAACCGTAACCCTGAGCCTGCCATCCTGCACCCGGCCATCGATAAGAGTCGGGAACTCATCCTCTGAAAGAAGAGAAGAACCGCCCCCGACGATCTGAGCCCAGGAGCGCCCCTTTTCCGGAGCATAATAGCAGTACCTGTGCTGGTGAGCGGAAATAAGCAACTGGCATTTTGACTTTTCAAGCAACGGCCCCCACAGTTTGCTGCAGGTCCTCTGCCAGGAAGCATAATCCTGATAGTACTGCGGAGCCTTGTCTGCGGGAGCGATGTCTCCCGGATTCTCGAGGGGATCCTTGCAGACCAGAGGAATATGGCAGAACGCCACCAGATATGGAGCCTTTGCGATTTCCGGCCTCTTGAGCACCTCCGAGAGCCAGGCGGTCTGAGCCTGTCTGTATTCCCCGCTGTTGAACAGTCCTGCAAAGACAGGATTGGTATCCAGTTTGTCCTCGGCCGTATCCAGGCCTATCAAAGCGATGTCACCCGTCCTTACGGCGAAGTTCCTGCCAAGATCCCAGTCGCGCGGAAGTCTTTCTTCCGGCTGGCGGAACATCCACACACGTTCCAGATGACGGTTGGCAAGACCCCGGCTGTCGTGATTGCCCGGGCATAGCAGGTACGCCCTGCGAGCCGCATAATCCTTCCTGCTTATATCAGGATTGAGGAACAGTTCTATCTGACTCTCTATGGTTTCCTGGGTGTTGCTGAAGTCTCCGTTGTTGATGACACAGGAAGGGTCCAGGACCTCGATTCTGTCCACCAGCGCGGACAAGGTGCGGAAATCTTCGTGAATGTCATTGACCACGCAGAAACTCGATCCGGCACCGGCACCTGCCGTCACGAAGGAATACACCTCGGAGGATTCCTCGTTCCCCGTTATGGACATGGCATATCCTCCCTTGTAACTGATCCTGTCCGCCCCTATCCTGTACCAGTATCTTGTGGCAGGTTCAAGTCCGGTCACCCTGACAAGCATAACCCTGTCATTCATATCCGTAACGCGGTATCCGCCACATTTTATCTTGCGGGGGTTCTCCATCCCGGGGTTGTCGGCCAAAAGGACGTATCCGTTGGCCAGGTCCGAGACGCTGAACGCCACTCCTACGGACTCGCAGGCATAGTTCTGCAACATGGGAGCAGACGTTATCAGATTTGACGTCCCCCCGGCGGAACCGCCGTCCCCCTCAATGCCGTTTCCTGCATATTCGGCGGCCGCAAGTTCTATCTGATCCAGCCCCAGACCGGCTCCCGCCGCCAGCACCGCACTGTTCTTGATGAATTTCCTTCTGTTCATATCTGATTACAATTGTCTAGAAAGCACTTGGGAAAGCATCGACAAACAGTCCGATATGTCTGCCGTCCGCAAGACCATGGTTGACCTCTATCGAGACACTCATCATCATCCTGCCGTTTTCTTCGTGCAATTTCCCTACAGCTACTTCCGGGATACTGTCTCCCCTATTATGCCCTCCGGCATGCTTGATATCTGAAAAATCAACCCAAGGTATAGACGTGAAATATATGATGTCTTTTCGCCCTTCGTTTTCATTGATACTCAATCCGGATCCCTCTTTTACACGTGCTATCTCCGCTGTTGCGGCATCAACGAAGTCGTTCAGGTCTTCTTCCCATTCGAAATATGCAAAGCCGAATGACCCGTCTTCACGTGCGATGGTCGGGCTGGCACCGATATAATCGTATTGAACCACATTCCCGTCTTCTATTCTGTAACGGAATTCAGGAATCGAGTTAAGCACTTTGAGAATTGCGTGCAGCGAATACAGGAAAAACGATTTTCCATCAGCTTTCGCTCTCCGGTAACAATCGGTAAAGTCAATTTTCGTCGTAAGCCCGAAAAACGGGTCAGGCATATTCCCAAAGAACGCATAGTATTCCTTTCTGTCCCACGTGGGAATATCAATGACTCTCTTGTTGGCAATTTTCATAGGCTTTATGATAATAACTCCGACAAAGATAAGCACTATTAATCATAGGTACAATTAGAACAGACCGGTATGACCTGCGGCCGAACAGCTCTACATAGACGATACCGCTCCATTAGTTTACTTCAAAGGCCCGCAGCAGGAGAATTCGACAAGGGAGTCACCGTCTCATTCAAATACGACGGAATGGAACTGACAAACCACGTTGATCCGGAAACTCACGTGCTCTTGGTGGACGGTTTTGATTTCGTCACCCATCCGAGCGTACTGCCGGGTTGCTCGCCGAGATGGCCGGAGCACAACTTGCACGTCTATGAAGTAAGAATGTATGCTCCTTTCCTGAGGAAG
>JAKSKG010000059.1 GCA_024401805.1 Bacteroidales bacterium | reverse complement strand
TCAGTTCCTGATTCATCTTGTCTTCGTCTGGGATGGAATATGCAGATTGTATATATTCCTGTTTTCCATTGACTAGCTCACGAGATAATCACGGTATATCGTCTTCAGCAAGAAGGATTTGCCAGATCTTCTAGGGCCGGTGATAATCTTCACATCTCCATTGTCTCGTCTGTCGATCAGTCTCTGGAGATATCTTTCTCTTTTACGTATCCACTCATTGTATTCGGCATTTACTGCAAACATACAATAAATCACGAAAACAACATCGGCCATTCCTTGGATCACGGGGATGTCATCAATGGTTGCACGGCGAATAGAATAGTTTGGCATATGCAGGGTTGTCAAGCAAATATACCTCTAAAAGTTTAACGTCAATTCAAGACTGGTAAAATATGGGGAATTCACTATAAAAGGATGTAAGTCAGGTATTTCTATTTCCCTTTTTTCTGACCGCCAGGAGCATTCCTGCAATCAGGACAATCGCTCCTGTTATGGCCATAAGCGTGATACGCTCATTCAGCACTATTGCGGAAATGAGCATCGTAATCAGGCTCTGACCGTAAATGATGTTCGTTGTTCTTGTGGTTCCGAGTTCCTTGAGGGCGTAATTCCATACAATGAAGCAGAGGAGCGACGCCACTATTCCCAGGTACAGGAGATTCCCCCAGACTGCCGGCCTAGACATGACAGCCGGATCAAAAGCCAGCGGGCCGGGGAATGGGTGTGTGGCGGAGTTTCCGAAGCCGCGTATTGCAAGGAGGTATATCATCATTGTAAGAAGTCCGTAACCGAAAATCTTGCGCGTGATGAGGATTATGTCATATCGGCCAGAGACCTTTCTGATGACAAGGGAGTAGAAAGCCCATACCACGGCGGCCCCTATGGCAAGGGAGTCTCCTGCAGGATTGAGGTGAAGCACCAGCTGTCCGTTGAGGATTACCATAGCCATTCCGATGAAGGCTATCAACGATCCCAGCCACTGTCGTGCTGAAAGCCTTTCCTCCTTGTATGCAATACCGACCACAATCCCGGTAAGCAAAGGGGCGCTTCCTACCAGAATTGCCACATTCGAGGCGGTGGAATATTCCAACGCGGTATTCTCGCAAAGAAAATATAGAGACCCTCCGAGCATTCCGAGCGCAATGAATTTCATTTCATCGGCAATGCGGACCCATCCCTCCCTGGCGGTCCCGTCGGATGTAATACCGGCCCCACGGCGTCTTCTGGCGGCACAAAGCACCCAGATTCCGCAGTATGCCAGAAAGAATCTGTAGATGAAGATGTCCGGCGGTAGGAGACCCTGCTCCAGCAACAGTTTGGTGGAGATAAAGGTTTCCGCCCAGATAACTACAGTCAGTATGGCGGCCAGCCAGATGAGAATCCGTTTCATATCGGCATTATGGTACGCGGACGCAAATTTACTCATAATTAAATCGGAATTCCACGGAAAAACTTATCTTTACGGAATGACACAAACGATTTCTGACAGGACCCGGGAGATATGGGTCGACTGGATGCGGGTAGCTGCCTGCTTCCTCGTGATGATAGTCCACAGCACCGAACCATTTTACCTCGGAGGGGAAGGCTCCCTGATTCTGACGCGTGGCGATGCCTTCTGGGCTTCTTTCTTCGACACCTTTGCAAGGGCCTGCGTCCCTCTTTTCGTGGTGGCCTCCAGCTACCTTCAGTTCCCTCTGCATTACAGCACCGGAGAGTTCTTCCGCAGAAGGGCGGGAAGGATCCTTGTTCCGTTCGTGATATGGACGGTGGTCTATGCCCTTGTCTGGGGAGAGCCGGTGCAGAATTTCAAGGACCTGCTGCTTAATTTCAACTATGCGGCCGGACACCTGTGGTTCGTATATATGCTGCTGGGTGTGTATCTGCTGATGCCTCTGCTTTCCCCTTGGGCGGAGAAGGTAGGTAAGAGGGAACTGCAGATTTACCTGCTGCTGTGCTTTCTGACAATGTTCATTCCTTTCGTGAGGGAGAAAGTTGAGGCCGAAGCGGTCTTCATATATGGTCCCGGAGGTATTCCGATGCAGGCCCATTACCCTTTGTGGGGAGAAGCAAGCTGGAACGAGTTCGGAGTATTCTACTATCTCAGCGGATTCATAGGATATATGTTGCTCGGACTGTATCTCCGCAAGTTCGCCGGAGACTTTTCCAAGAAAAAGACGCTCCTGATCGCCATCCCTTGCTGGGTGGTGGGATTCTTCATATGCTTTGCAGGCTTTCTTGGAAGAGCCCTTGTCAGCGCCGGCGGCGTTTTCCCTGTAGGCGGGGATGTGTCAATGGCTGCGGGATGGGAGACTCCGTGGTTCAACAATACTGCGGGGGTGGCCCTGATGACGGTCGGTTGGATACTTCTCTTCCGCAGATGCAAGGCTTCAGGAAAATTCTATTCGAAGGTGGTCCTGCCTGTCTCAAAGGCAAGTTATGGAATGTACCTTTGCCATATGTTGGTGCTGGCCGCTTTCTCGTCGCTTTTCCGCTCCGTCTGGGGCATTGGCGCCGAGGGGGCTTTCGGGTTCTTCACCACTCCGGTCCAGATTGTTCTTACGGCAGTTTGCTCATACATCTGCGTGGCGCTGGTATGCGTGCTGGTCGGTCGTATCCCTAAAATAGGGAAGCTGATCGTAGGCTAGAGGGTAGAAGGTTTTACATCGAATCCACTCCGATGCAGAATGTCTGCATCGGGAAACCGTCACAGCTTATCAGATTGCCCAGAATCCAGTCTCCCCAGCAATATCTTACGTATTTCGGTTCGGGTACGGAGTCGTGGTGGATGTACATAAGTCCGTTGACGTTGTCCAGCCTGAAGGTTCTGACCGGGTGGAACTGCATATCGGAACCGGCAACCTCAAGACCCTCGATGTCAGAATCCATCCTGAATCCGTTCCTTGCATTTGTGATTTGGAGGACAATCTCACCCGGCTTGTCGATACGGGCAGAGACCACTTTAGGTGCATAGCACTTGATTCCGCTGAATCCGTAATCCCGGTTGAGCCCAAGGTATGCGAGCCTGCGGCCCACTTCAAGCTTATTCCCCGGATGGATGTTACGGCGTTCATATTCGTGTACAAGGTCGTTCGTTGGAATCACCTCGCAGTTCGGAGTGATTTCTGCGGATTTCCATTGCTGGGCACGAAGGAATGGCGACTGGTTATATCCGTAGTCGTAAGGCGCAATTTCTGCGAGATAGACGGGGAATTCCCCGACTCCCCAGTTCGCCCTGTATTCCGCAATGATATCGGCGAATCTCTGCGCATAATCGTCGCATCTTCCCACGTTGGCACAGCCCTGGTACCATATCATACCCTTGATAGTGTATCCTACGCAAGGTGATACCATCTTGTTGTATTGTGCGGTCTGCCTGTCCCAGAGTTTGATTGAGTTCAGACTTTCCTCATCGACCGGCAGCCCCCATTTTTCGGCGATGTTCTTCGGAGCCCAGCATTCGAGCATAGTGCCGCCGTAGGAACTGTTTATTATCCCCACTGGAACATTCAGCGTTTCACGCAGCGTTTTTGCGAAAAAATATGCCGTTGCGCTCATCTCTGCGCGCTCTGCCGGAGTGGAATACCACCAGCGGCCCTCTGCGTTCCTTACAGGGGTTACAGAGACCTCTTTTGGTACGATGAACATTCTTACACCGTCGGAATCCGCCGGAGCGGAAATATGTTCCTGCTGGTTGTCAATCTGGCAGAATTCCCAACCTCTGAGCGGCATCTCCATATTTGACTGGCCGCTTGCAAACCAGACCTCCCCTACGAGCACATTGCTAATTATAAGGTCTGAGCCATCACCCTTGACTCGGATTTCATATCTGGTGAATCCTCCTTCAGGGGTGGAGACCTTCGCTTTCCACTCTCCGCTGTCATCTGTTGTGACGCGGTACTTCAACTTGCTCCAGGAGGGCTGTACGGTAATCGTAGAGCCCGGCGAGGCGAAGCCCCATATTACGGCATCGGTGTTCTGCTGTATCACCATTCCGTCGGCGCAAGGGTTCTTGAGGGACA
>JAKSKG010000058.1 GCA_024401805.1 Bacteroidales bacterium | reverse complement strand
TTCCCGTCACCCTGAACTTGTTTCAGGGTCCCCCACCCAAGTGCGCGTGGAAGACATAGAGTTCTTCCTGCCTCGTCCGAACTACACTATCTCCACTCTGGATGCCCTCCGCGCAAGGGAACCGGAGAACGAATTCACTCTGGTCATGGGGGCGGACAGCCTGTGCGACATCAGGCGGTGGAAGGATTGGGAGAGGATACTTACAGACTATGGAGTAATAGTATATCCCAGAAGCGGATACGACATATCCGAACTTGAACTGAATGACAAACGTTATAGGATACGGATCATGGATGCCCCTGTGGTGGACGTTTCCTCCACACAGATCCGTGAACTGCTTTCCCGTGGAAAGGACACTTCAAAACTAATGATATGAAACGTTTAATCTTTGTCATCATGTTCTTGCTTTCCGGAGCATTCGCACTCGATGCCCAGACGCAGAAGAATCCCGTCGCCAATGAGGACGGTACAGTAACATTCACCCTTTATGCTCCCAAGGCAGTGACTGTAAAGCTTGCCGGGAACGTATTCCCTCAGTGCTTTTACAATGCCTCAAAGGAGGAATGGACAGAAACGGCACAGGTGGATATGGTCGAGACCGGTAACGGAGTATGGACCTACACCACCGCTCCGCTTGACCCTGACATGTATCTCTATCATTTCATCGTGAACGGAACTCCGATGCCTGACCCTCAGAATTTCCAGCAGGTCAGAGATACCGATGAATGGCAGAATTATTTCATCTTCTCGAAAGAGAAAGGAGACTTCGGCGATCAGATCTCGAATGCAACCATCCCTCACGGCAGCGTATCGCACGTCTGGTACGACAGCAAGCTCGCCGGAATGGCACGCCGTATGACCGTATATACCCCGGCCGGCTATTCTGCAACCAGCGGAACCAGATATCCTGTGTTCTATCTGCTGCACGGTTCCGGAAATGACGAGGATACCTGGGCAGAGCAGGCCAGAGCAATCCAGACTTTCGACAGGATGATTGCAGCAGGCGAGTGCAAGCCTATGATAGTTGTGATGACCAACGGACATCTTTATCGCGACGCAGCTCCGGGAGCCGGTTCGATTCTTCTGGACAAGCCTGTATGCGAAATGGAAGACTGCTTCATGGATGTAGTGAACTATGTCGAGAAGAACTACCGCGTCCGCAAGGACAAGGCTTCCCGCGCCATCGCAGGTCTTTCGATGGGTGGCGGCCATACTTTCCGCATCACCCTCAAATATCCGGACATGTTCGGCTACATAGGGCTGTTCTCTGCCGGAGTACGCGTAAAGGATTTCGAAGACCCTGAATTCCAGAAGAGCGTGGAGCGTCTGGCAGCTGCCAAACCATACCTGTACCACATTCAGATAGGTGAGAACGATTTCCTCTACGATATCAACAAGGATTACCGCAACTATCTGGACTCCAAAGGTTTCGATTATTCATACAAAGAGACGCACGGAGGTCACGTGTGGAGAAACTGGAGGCATTACCTGCCCGAATTCTGCCAGAAACTCTTCTAGAGCATCTTCTTGTGACGGAAGATCATCCAGGTAGCCACCAGGATGACCGTCATAAGGGCCAGTATCCCTATCCAGGCGAACCTCATCTCTCCGAACGGGAGTCTGACGTTCATTCCATAGAAACTTGCGATAAGGGTGGCAGGCATCAGGAGCAGGGATACGAAGGTGAAAACCTTCATGATCCTGTTCTGGTCCAGGTTGATGATACCCACGACGGTATCCTGCAGATACTCCAACCTTTCGAACGTAAAGTTCGTGTGGTTTATCAATGACGCTATGTCCTGAAGGATGATGCTCAGGTCTTCCCTGAGGTCCTTGTCCTTGGGACATAGCTTGCTTTTGAGAATGTTCGATATCATTCTCTGCTTGTCCACTATGTTCTCCCGGATGAGCATCGCGTTTTCCTGCAACTGGTTTATGTCCAGCAGGAACTCCTGGTTGATATCCTCGTTCTGGTTGATGCGTTTGCTGAACCTTGTGGTATCCTGCGAGATAAGCTCCACGATATCCGCATCAAGGTCTATTCTGCGGTTCATTATTTCCACGAATACCGCAAACCCGTCCGGGAATTCGTCCGGACGTGCCTGGATCTTCAGCTGCAAGGTGTTGAATGACCTCAGGGGAATGTCCCTTACAGTGGTAAGACAGCTGCCCGTAAGCATGAATGATACAGGGTCCATGGTCATCTCGTCGTCGGCAGGGGACATGAAGTTGGTGTTGGCGAAGATTGCCCCGTCCTCTTCATAGAAACGTGATGAACTCTCGATCTCTTCCGCTTGGGCACGGGTCTGGACCTCAGACCCCAAATACGATTCGACTGCTCTCTTTTCATCTCCTGTAGGTTCCAGGAGATCTATCCAGAGAACATTTTCTTTGCCGATAGAAGCAAACTCCGTTGTGGACTGGGTGAAGAGTACTTCAGAGCCAAGTCTGTAGAAAATCTTGATCATTTTGCCTTCCTGTTGTCCCGGCACTTGCGTCGGAAGGGTTAAACTTACGGGTTAGCCGACATCACGGAGAAGCCGGCGCGCAAAGATATATATTTTTTTGTAAAAATTATATCTTGTCCAGGATAGCTTGGAATTCAAGAGGTTTCAGTCCCCATCCCGGGGCGGTGACCATGTCTTTGGGAGTCTCGGAGACAAGGCGGTCCACTGCTATGTCCGGACGCAGCCTCTCCAGGAAAGATTTGACGGTGCGGGCATATTCTTCCGGCGTGAAAAGATGCAGCATTCCGGGATCCTTTTCGTACATATCCGCCAGGGCGGTGCCCTTGATCACCTGCAGATGGTGGAGTTTCAATGTCTTGACCGGGAGTTCGGATATCCTTGCGGCATGTGATAGAAAATCTTCTGAGCTTTCTCCGGGAAGTCCCAGAATAAGATGCGCGCCCGTATCTATGCCCCTTGAGTCCAGTTCCCTGACGGCTGCCATTGCACAGGCATAGTCGTGTCCGCGATTGATCAGAGCCAGGGTTGCGTCGTTTGTGGACTCTATGCCTATTTCCACCAGCAGATGCGGATGTCCGGCCGGTGCCATCCTTCCGAACCGGGACTCGAAGTAGTCCATCAGGTCCGGTTCCAGGCAGTCCGGGCGCGTTGCTATCACAAGCCCTACGGCGCCGGGAAAGTTCAAGGCTTCTTCGTATAGGGATATCAGCGCGGAGGTTTCTCCGTATGTGTTGCTGAAAGTCTGGAAATATGGCAGATAACCGTATGTCTTCCCGGATTTCCTGAAGAACTTCACCCCTTCCTCGAGCTGCCGCGTTATGCTCCCTCCGCCTTCCATTGCGTACCTTGGGTTGAAGGCGGCATTGTTGCAGAAGATGCAGCCTCCCTTGCCGCAGCGGCCGTCCCTGTTGGGGCAGGAGAGTCCTGCGTTCACGGCGATTTTCTGGACTTTGCCGGGAAAGACGGATGCGAAATAATCGGAAATTGAAGGGTGGGAGATCATAGGGCTAGGCCTCGTCGAACACTTTGTCGAATATCCTGCGAAGTTCCTTCTTGTCGCGGATGATTGCCCGGAGTTCTTCCAGACGTTCTGCGTTCGGAGATTCCGGAATCCACAGTTTAAGGTAGCCTCCGTCTGCGTATTTTTCGTTCAGATGCCCGACCGTCCTTTGCCAGTGGCCTTCCTTGTCAAGTTCGGGGTAGTTCTTCAATCCGAACTGGACGGTTCTGCGGATGACGGTCTCGGGGATGATCTGGCGGTCCGCCTCGGCAACGATCTTTCCATAAATCGATCGCGGCTCGTGGTCGGAAGAGGCCCTGTGGTCTTCGGCCGCCTGGGCGATCAGCTCTATCTGGGAATCGGAAAACCATTCGCGCAGGTCAGCGTTTTCTCTTATTATGCGGCCGGACACGATGTGATGGGTCTTGCGGTCCTCGCATAGCCCAAGGTCGTGACAGGCGGCTGCCATAGCTGTCATATTCACGTCAACATCATAGAAACTGCTCAGATACAATGCAGTTTCCATGACGTATTCCGCGTGATCCCTCCTATGCCCCTTGTCAAAGCTGTCATAGCAGGGCAGGATCTTCTCCTTTATGTATTCAAGTATCTCTGGATTTACATCCATCTCTTTTACTTCTTCTTTCGCAAATTTAAGCGTTCCCTCAAGCCAGAGACTTGATTTCGGACTCCGAGAGACCGGAATACCTGGCGATGACTTCCAAAGACACACCGTCATTTTTCATTG
>JAKSKG010000057.1 GCA_024401805.1 Bacteroidales bacterium | reverse complement strand
AGGTGGTGGCAAGCGCGCAGAAGACCCTGTCGGCCCTGGAAGCCGGTATGCCTGCGGAAAGCGGCGTGCAACTATCTCTCTTCCAACTGGATGACCCCACTCTCGGAGCCATCCGCGACGCGCTGAAGGATGCCGACATCAATGCGATGTCCCCTCTCCAGGCCTTCGACCTCCTCCGTTCCCTCAAGGAGCAGCTGGGACTGTAACTGTTTCATTAAATTCATCCGCCTGCACGGATGAAACAGGATTGGTTTCGACGGCGTAAACGAACTATGTTTGCGGCCCACCCTCCGCCCTGTGACGCTTCGACGGGGATTAAATGAAACCAGCGCCCCGCGGGCGCGGGATAAGGGCTTTCAAGGATTTGCAAGCAATGTCAGGATTCGGACACCATGGTAGCCGCGGTCGCCGACATAGTTGACACCGGAACCAAGGCGGTAGCCTGCAGCGGGAAGAAAGACGAGATTGCCGGCGGTTACCAATGCAGCGTAAATCGGTCTACTTGCCTGCAATCAGGTCTATAGCGGCCTCCATCTGGGTGTCCCGCCTGTTTGCCCAGTCACGGATGTTGAATGCAACTTCCTTGTCAGGGGTTATGCCTACGCCTTCATAGCACTTGCCATTCAGGTCACTTACGGCACAGCTCGCCATATAGCAGTAGTGGTTGCCGGACTGAGAACCGAAAGTTCCGGAGAATCCGCTCTCGAAATCGAAATCCAATATACCCTGTCCGCCGAAGGTGCGCTCTCCCAGGATGACTCCGTTGGGAAGACTGCGGGCCAGCATTGCCGAGACTTCGGAACAACTTACGGAATGCATATCTATCATCACGACGAGAGGGATGCCGCTCCTGTCATAGTAGCAGCCTGACCGGCTCTCGCTCAACGGGGCAACGCTATAAGGACTCCAGGCACTGTAGTCATATCTTCCGATTCCGATCTTGTGCCTTATCTGAGCGAATTCATACCTTTCCTTCAACATTGGGCCGAAGACATACTGCAGGTCATCGACAGTTCCCCCTCCGTTAGACCTGATATCAATTATGATGCCCTTGAGGGAATTGTCGGCAAGAAGGGTCAGATAATTCTCGATAGCTTCCATGGGCTTGGGCTCGCCTTCCGGAGTTTCCGCATCAAGCCTTTCCATAATATCGAAGGAATCCAGTCTGAGCAGAAGGATCCTGGTGTCCTTTCCTCCCTCCGTTTTCGTTATGATGCCGGAGTGGGCGAAATTCCTATTCAGATAACTGTTCTTATAATTGGACAACCTTCCGTCTTCACTCAGTTTGAGGATACAGGATGCAGGATTCACATCTCCGTACACGGCCTGAAGATTCTCATGATATCCATCCCTGCGGGCAACCTGCTTGATGCCCGGGCTTATATCGATTATCTTCTTCGTCGCAATGTTGACGACAGAGAGATTGAAATGATGGTCGACAAGAGTGCCGAGCATGCCGTCATAAACAGCAAGCAACTGCTCGTCAGTGACGGTCTCTTGCTTGTCAAGGCCTTCGAATATGGGAAGGTACTTGGAGTAGACCGCATCCCAGTTGGTTCCGTCGATATCCCAGAATGCATAGCAGGAGTTTATTCCGCCCCAGATGGTCTGGAACTGGACGGTATATGTGTCGTATCTACAGTTGTTCGGATTGGACAGGTACAATTTGTCCTTTGTACAGGAGGATAGCAGCAGAACAGCCGCCGTCACTATCATTATTCTGCTTTTCATCATAACGAGAATGATATTGATACAAGAAATGCGCAGGTGTTGTTCAGGTCGAGCGTGCTCACCACCCTGCTTGTCTTCTTCGTGCTTACCAACGACTGGCTGTCACGCACCTCAAGTGCTAGTCCGATGAGCTCCGACACCTGGAATCCTATGCCGACACCGGCAACGATGCCCGCATCGAAACGGTTGTCCGCCTTCGCCGAGAAGTCATTTCGGATATTGTAATCCGAATATTGCATGACACCGGAATACCCGGCGACAACGCCAGGTGTGATTCCTTTCTTGAACCGACTGAGCTGGACACCGGCATACGGACCTACATTCAGGAACCCACGCAGACGCTGTCCGCCGAAAGAGAACGATGCCATCACAGGCAACTGGAGGTATGTGTTCTTCTGAGCCTCGTATATGTTTTTGTAAAAACCGGAGCGGGTCATCTTGAAATTCTTCGAAATGGCATCCAGACCTGCCTTGAGAGAGAACCAGTCCGAGAAGGCATATTCAACCTCAACCCCGAAGGTGTAACCCCACTCGGGAACATAATGGTAGTCATACGCAAACTGGCTGTTCACCAGATGGCTGTTGATATCCGCACCCGCAATGGCGGACAGACGCCACTGCGCCACGGCTTCTCCGGATGAAAGGAGAAGTCCCGCAGCTACGAACATGGAAAGTATAATATTGTGTTTCATATCAATTGGACGGTATGATTTCAAGGATGATTTCAGGCTCTCCGTTGTCATTTACAAAAACATCCACGGCAACCCTTTTTGTCAATGATTCATAATATGAATTCAGGAGATCCTTGCCGCTTACAGCCCCCGTGAAAGGGAACGTTATTCTCTTTTCGATATTCTCTCCGTTCGACAGCAGAGCCATCACGACAACGCCCGCTACCAAATCAGGATTATATGTTGCACTCTCGTCGACCACGAACGACTTCCTTACCGAAGGGGCGAACACTATCTCTCCCCTGGCCGGTGCCGGTGTGTCCCCGATCTGGACTGCCTGTTCCTTGGTGAACGAGGCCATGGAAAATAATCTTTCACTCCCATAACAACCTGTAATGCTCTTGTAATAGACGTATCCGTCATACATATTTCTAGGGCTCTGCATATTGTTGTTTTTCATTACGATATACAACCGCGCCCTGGTAATCTGGAGCTTGGGGGCAAGGCTCGGATCATCATCCCTGCTGCACCCGTGGTACCCAGGGACGGAGAGAAGGACAAGCAAGGCCAATAATAGATTCTTTGATTTTGTCATAATTTATTTTAATGATTGTTTCAGTCCATATGAACGGACAGCTGCGGGAACGGGAACTTTATCCCGCGCTCTGGTAGCACCTTGTATATTTTTTCTCTATCTCCGACTTTCCCGTAGTATCGAGCAGGGTTGTCCTGACTGAATCCGCGACAGTCTTTACCGGCAAGGTGGTATTCAACAGTTCCAACATATCATAGACTTCTGAATTTCTGCCAAAAATACAAAAAAATTGCGTATTTATATAGGTTGACGGCGTAAATGATATTACTTTATCATTACACCAGAAGCCTCTTTTACTTGAACAAAAAAATGGGTTTGCGTTCACGGAGAGTAGTAAAATCAGCTCGAAATGAACAAAAACGGCTTATTTTGTTCACCAGGAAACTTAAATGCGTATTTGGATGATAAAAATCCTGTTTGGTTCATCCGTCTGGACGGATGAATCACATTTCTTCCAGGCAGAAGTCGAGGCCTTCCTTTATGGCCTGCTTGTCCAGATTCTGGCCGATGAACACCAGTTTCTGCATCCTGTCGCCGTAAACGGGGTCCCAGTCCCGGCGCAGGGTGGGGTCGGATGAGAGTTGCTGCTGCAATTCGTCGTAGGGCATAGTGGCATACCACTGGCCTATCTCCTTCATAGAAATCTGCGTGCCGGCCTGCTCGAAGATGTAGCATTTGTCGGTGTCGTCCGTGAAGTAGCACATACCCTTCGCACGTATTATCCCTGCCGGCCAATGACGTGCTATGAAGTTGTCGAACTTGTTGATGTCGAACGGTTTGCGCGCAAGATACACGTAAGTGCCTATGCCGTATTCAAGGGCCTCGCCCTCATCGTGATGATGGTGGTGGCCGTGACTGTCATCATCGTGATCGTGATGGTCATCATCGTGATCGTCGTCATCGTCGATGATGGCGCCTTTCTCCACCTCGGTAATCCAGCTGGCCGATCCGGCCACGGAGTCATAGTCGAACATACCTGTATCGAGTATCCTGTCAAAATCGACCTCACCGAAATCACATTCTATTATCTCGGCCTTGGGCTGCAACGTGCGGACTATCTCACGCACCTTGCCGAGTTCCTCGCGGCTGACCTCGGATGCCTTATTCAAAAGAATTATGTTGCAGAATTCCACCTGCTGGATTACCAGATTCTCGATATCGTCCTCCTCTATGTTGCCGCGAAGCAGGTCCTTTGCGCACGCGAACTCATCCCTCATCCTCCTGGCGTCGACAACCGTGACTATACAGTCAAGACGGGCCGAACCTTCTTTTATGTACTCCTCGCCCATAAAGGGGATGGAGCATATCGTGCGGGCTATGGGCTCCGGCTCGCAGATGCCGCTGGCCTCGATCACTATATAGTCGA
>JAKSKG010000056.1 GCA_024401805.1 Bacteroidales bacterium | reverse complement strand
GAATATTAACAGATTGAAAAATAAGTCATTTATGGTCAGCTGGTACCCGATCGGGCACCGGCTGATTTTTTAGTGAGCACCTTGCGTGATTTTGTAGATAATTCGCTAAATTCGCCAAATTTATCAAGGAACAGGATATGCATTACGCTTTTGTGATTAACGGCCGTCACGACAAGGCTTTCATCGAAGATGAGGTCAAAGCCCAGCTCAAGGACGTCCGCATAGATTATCAGATATACAAGACGGCAAGCGAGGGCGACGCCACGCGCTTTGTGAAGATTTATTGTGACTTCCACCCGGATGATGAAGTGTGCTTCGTCGCCTGTGGCGGAACCGGCACCCTAAGCGAGGTGGTGAACGGCGTGATAGGTTCGCGGAACAAAAGCGTTGCTCTGCTGGCATACGGATCCGGCAACAACTTCCCGCTGAGTTTCCCAGGCAGGAACTTCCGCTCGGTCAAGGACATGCTCGAGGGCGAGACACTCCAGTCGGACGTGATTAAGTGCAACAACGACTACGCCATCAACGTAATCAACCTCGGGTTCGATTCTATGGCCGCATTCTTCGGTGCTCAATACATTCTGGAAGGAAAAGACAAGCCATACCTGCGGGGAACGGTGAGGTCCATATTCTTCAACAGGTTCAACAACTACAGGATTATCGTGGACGGTGAAAGGATGTCCAGGGGAACCACGATGTTCTGCACCATAGCCAATGCATCCTACTACGGGCAGAACTACAAATGCGCCCCTTACGCCAAGGTGGACGACGGCCATATGGACGTGGAGGTCAACCGCAGCACGACTCTTCTGACCTTCGTCCTCATGTACAGGCACTTCAAGGACGGCCATCACGTCGAGAACGCCTTCTGCCGCCGCAGGATGAAGTTCAAGAACGCAAGGCACGTGGAACTTTCGTCCAAGTCCCTTATCTACCTGTGCGTGGACGGGGAACTCGTAGCATCCAGACATTTCGACATCAATCTGATAGACAAGGCGGTCACGCTCAGACTGCCCGCAAAAAAGGAGGACTAGATTATGAGCAAATCCATTTCCGGCGAACTCTCCAGAAAGATCATTCTGGCAATCGCAATACTTATTCTCGGAGGCATCCTGGGCATCATCGTGTACTCCGGCAAGGTCGTCACCCGGACCGCGACCAGGACGGTCAACAACTCGATCGACTCATACATCAGGGACGTCGAAAGCATCATCGAAGAGGTTCACACCGTCAAGGACTTCGTCTCCTGGGAACTCGAAGGCCGTACCGACGACAATGCCAGAATCGCCGAAATCGAGTCAAAGGCCCTCGCATTCAATCCTATGGTGGCAAACATAGACGTGATAATCGGCAAAGAGATCACTCACGAAAACTGGAGCGAGCCGTACAAGTCCGACTCATACGGCAACGTCACCACCTTCTCGGCCCCTCTGACCGGATCCGACGGCGAACAGTACGGAACTATCAGGATAGACATCCTGCTCTCCGGCATAACCGAAAGGCTCCAGAGAGAACACTACTTCGACAATTCCTACTACACCATAGTCAGTCCCGGCGGCTTGACGCTAAGCCATCCGGACGACGGATTCATGCTCTCCAAGATGTCGGACGTCGCCGTCATCAGGAACGACGAGAGCTTCAACACCCTGTCCGCGAAGATGACTGCAGGCGAGACCGGTTACTGCACCCTCAAGTCCACCAAGAGCATAGCCATATTCGGCCCGGTAAGCAACGGATGGTCGGCGGCAATAGTATGTCCTGGGGACGAACTGTTCGGCTGGATAGTTAAGTTCCAGCTGCTCCTGCTGCTCATAGCGCTGGCGGATCTTGCCCTGCTGTACTTTGTAACCAACAGGATAATAAGCCGCACCATAATGCCTCTGACCGAGGTGACCTACCTTGCCAAGAACGTTGCCAAGGGTAATTTCCAGGCCGAGATCCCTCAGGTCGAGGGCAATACCGAGATGTTCCATCTGCACGAAGCCCTGAGGAACATGCTCCGGTCCATCAACGATTACATATCGCAGCTGCGCACCACCACTGCGGCCAACGAGCGCTTCGAGAGCGAGCTCTCCATCGCCAGCACGATCCAGCAGCAGATGCTCAACACGGATTTCATCAATGACGCCGACGTTGACCTGTTCGCAAAGCTGATTCCGGCCAAGGAGGTCGGCGGAGACATGTACGACTTCCTGCGCGCAGGAAGGTCCGTGTACTTCGCAGTAGGCGACGTTTCCGGCAAAGGAGTTCCTGCCGCCCTGTATATGGCCATATCGCGTTCGCTGTTCCATTACGTGTCCGGAATGTCTATGGACACCGGCAGCATAGTTTCCTGCATCAACAGTTCGTTCTGCTCCGGCAACGAAAGCAATATGTTCATCACGATGTTCGTGGGCCGTCTGGACCTGGACACCCGCGAGCTCGTGTTCTGCAACGCCGGCCATAACCCTATAGTAATCATTTCGCCTTCCGGCGAGGCCAGGTTCATCCACGCGAAGTCCAACCTTGCGGCCGGAGTGTTCGACCAGTTCCCGTACGAGAAGGACAGCATCACTGTCGAGAAAGGCTCACGCCTGCTCATCTATACGGACGGTGTGACCGAGGCCGAGGATTCCGTCAAGAACCAGTACGGAGAGGACCGCCTGATCGAATTCGCGAAGAGCACGCTCCAGGGAACAAGTTCCGAGAACTTCGTGGAGGCGCTCATATCCGACATCAAGTCATTCACCGGAGACAATCCGCAGAACGACGACATTACCATAATGTCCGTCAAAGTATAGACTCTGTATGCGTTGCCGCAGGATACTATATACGATTCTGGCTCTGCTGCCTTGCGTGGCTGCGCCTGCCCAGGATTATGCGGTGGAGCTCCTGCCGGACAAGAAGGTCATATACGTGGACAAGCTGGGGCTGCCGGGCAATACCTCGCTTATGGAGGTGCTCCGTATGCTGCCGGAACTGGTCGTTCGCGAGGGGAACGATTTCCTCATAGGGTATGACGTGTTTCTGGACAGCAAGAGCCTGGCTCACAACAAGAACGGAATGCTGGCCACGATGAAGCTGTTCGAGGTCGAGAAGATCGAGATATCCACATCTGCCGTGGCTGCCCAGCAGCGTAACGGAATGGCCGGAGCCATCACCATCGTTTCCCGCGAGATGCCGCGCGGGCTCTCCGGGAGCGTGACCACCAACCTCAATACCCTGTGGGAGGCATATCCCAACGCCAACATCAACTACAGCTCCGACAAGCTGGAGGTGCGGGCCAATCTGGGGTTGGAGTACTACAACGGCGGCAGCGAGAACTATTTCGAGAAGGAGCAGGGCCTCAGGCGCGATGTGGGCAACGATACCATAAGCGAAAGGACTTTCCAGGAGACGGCCCGTGTGTACCTGAAGTACAAGTTCACGGACAAGGACCAGCTGAAGCTGTGGGTGCTGGAAAGCTATGGGCTGGACAACAGGGATACCTATATTTCCAGTACCAATACGCACCGTCTGCCCGATGTGGGGGAGGACATCTGCCGGGTGATGCATCTGCGTGACACGGACTATGTGAGGATGTCCAAGATGAACCTTGGCGCTTTCACCGAGTATGAGCACACTTTCCGCGAGGATATGAAGCTATCCTTGTCTGCGGACTATATCCAGGACAGCAACAGGGAGGGGCAGCATTCGCTGGACGGTGTTGTCCCCGACGTTCCGAAGACCCTTCGCGCGGAGTCCAGGATGACCCTTCCATTGTATGTCCAGGGCGTGAAGAAGCTCAAGATGGATTTCGGAGGGAACACGGACTACAACATAATCGACAGGGAAACGGCCAGGGGCAGGGCGCTGTATATGTCTCCGTTCCTGGAGTTCGACTATAATTCCACCAAACTCAAGCTCAATGCCGGCGCCAGGTACCAGCATTACGGTTATTCTTACGGCAGGCCGGAACGCGAGCCGGACAGCAGGGCTACGGACGGACTCACCTACAACCTCAATACCCTGTGGCAGATGGCGCCGCATCATGCGCTGCGTTTTTTGACCACTCGCAACCTCATAAAGCCGTCGCTGGAGCAGGTTTATCCGCAGTTGCGGTCGACCGATGTGACAGGGCCGTATGTGGGCGGTGGAAAGGGTATCCGGGTGCCTGCGATGTATTCGTTCGAGCTCGACTATATTACGGACTGGGTGACCGGGGGGCATTCGTTCGTGGCCAATCTGGGGTTCAGTTATGATTATGTGGACGGCCTGGGCGACGTGGTCCAGAAGTTCGACGACCAAAACCGTAAGTTCTATCAGGCTTATTCCAACACCGGGGTGAACAATATCTTCAAGTCGCGGGCGAACCTCATATACAGTTACGGAATACTTTCTGTGGGTCTTGCCGGGAACTGGTTCCACAATATCAAGACTCTGGACGACGGTACGGATCACGTGGACAGTTTCAACCTGGCGGTGTCGCCGGTGTTCAGTTTCAGCAACAGCTGGACACTGTCCGGAACGTTCCGGTACAACAATGCCCAGACCAGCAGGGATTCCAGGATAGGGGAGTGTCTGTATTCCAACCTCCGGCTTAGCAAGACCTGCGGCAACTGGATATTCAGCGCCGTGTTCTGTGACATATTCGGCTATGTGAGCCGCAATTACGAATACCTGGACGGCGGTTACGTCTATACCGTCTACGACCAGTATCCCCGTTGTCTCGAACTTGGCATCACCTACCGCATAGG
>JAKSKG010000055.1 GCA_024401805.1 Bacteroidales bacterium | reverse complement strand
GCCGGAATACCGGCGTAAACTCCCGGCTCAAGAACCTGGTTGCTTAGCACGACAGCGCCGGCGGCTATGATCGTATTGTCGGGGATAACTGCGTTGTCCATCAATATCGCGCCCATACCCACAAGTACATTGTTGCCGACTTTTGCGCCATGTATCACGGCATTGTGTCCTACCGACACGTCATTGCCTATTTCGGCGACAGAACGCTTGTAGAGGGTATGGACAACTGCACCGTCCTGAATATTGACCCTGTCGCCGATTATGATGGGGTTTACATCCCCACGCAGAACGGCGCCATACCATATACTGCAGTCATCACCGATGATGACATCACCTATCAATGCGGCGTTCTCCGCCAGAAAGCAGCGCTGCCCGACTATGGGAGTCTTGCCGTTCAGTTCTTTGATTATTGCCATTCGTCGAATATTTCCTGAATAATGTTCGCATCCCGGAGCATCTTTACGAAAGCTTCTGCGCTCCGCTTGTGATATACGCGTTTGAGGGTATGTACGCATCCCTGCATCCGGTTGTACGGGAGATTGAGGGGCACGGCCTTCAGAAAGTCCCGCCCGCGGATGGAGGCCTCGGACAGCATAGTGAGAAGATTGCTGTCCTGGACTATGTCAAGAAGTATATTCGCCTCGTTGATTTCCAGACAGACATTCAGACCGGAGCGTTCTATGCAGATATGCTCCTCAAGAGAATTGCGTGCCTGAAGGCCTTTTGCCGGAATGGCGATGCGGTAACGTTTGAGCTCGTCAATTTTTATGGATTCCCTGCCGGCAAGCGGGTGATCCTTGCGCATGATCACGGCAAGCTTGTCACTGAAAAGATTGCTGGATTCGATTTCGTCATAGGATTGCCCCGGTTTGAAAGCCAGCACCAGGTCCACTTCGCGGTGACGAAGAGCTTCCATCAGCTCCACCATGTTTCTGTAGAAGATGTTGAGCTTAACTCCAGGGTATTCCTTCAAGAAATTTTTTACGGTTTCTGTGAGAATATGGCTGAAAGAGTAGGTTACACCTATGTTGAGCTCTCCTGTAAGCATTTCCTTGAGATCATCCACCTGAGCCTTGCAGGCCTCGGCATCCTGAATGGTCTGGATTGCAAGCGGCAACAGCATCGCTCCGCTCTGAGTGAGGGCGGCCGAGTGGGAGTCGCGCTGGAACAGGACTGTTCCGAGCTCGTTCTCAAGTGCCTTTATCTGCTGGGACAGAGTGCTTTGGCTGACATACAGACTGCGTGCAGCCTCGGAAAAGTTCAGAGTCTGCGCCGTTCTGACGAAGTATTTCAACTGCCGGAGTTCCATAATGACGTTTACAAAGATAATGCGTTTTTTTAAGAATAGCCTGCAAATCCGTATATTTGCAGTACGTTTTTCGAAAAGAAGTAATGGAAAGTATACGATTGCCGCTATCGAAAAATACAATAGCAAAAACTACTTGAGGATTGACAAAGTCAGTATCTTTGTAAGATAAATCATACGTAGCAATTCGCTGAATAATATTACGTTTTTATAAGATATGGAAGACAAACTCAGTTCTCTCAAGGCCCGCAGGGCCAAAGCCGAGCTTGGCGGCGGTCAGAAAAGAATCGATGCACAGCACGAGAAAGGTAAGCTGACTGCGCGCGAGCGCCTGGCGCTTCTGCTTGATGAAGGCAGTTTCGAAGAATTCGACACTTTCGTACAGCATCGTTGCACCAATTTCGGTATGGAAAAATCCCATACCGACGGAGATGGTGTAGTAACGGGCCGCGGTACGATCGACGGTCGTATCGTTTACGTTTTTGCACAGGATTTCACCGTTAGCGGCGGATCTTTGAGCAAGACTATGTCCGAAAAAATCTGCAAAGTCATGGATATGGCTCTGCAGTGCGGCGCGCCGTTTATCGGTATCAACGACTCCGGTGGAGCACGTATCCAGGAAGGAATCGACGCTCTTGCAGGATATGCCGATATCTTCGAAAGGAATATTCTTTGCTCGGGAGTTATCCCTCAGATCAGCGGCATCTTCGGCCCTTGTGCCGGTGGAGCTGTCTATTCGCCTGCATTGACCGACTTCACCCTTATGGTGAAGGATACTTCATATATGTTCCTCACCGGACCGTCCGTAGTGAAGAGCGTAACCGGAGAGGTCGTCAGCCAGGAGGATCTCGGCGGTTCCTGGGTTCACACATCCAAGAGCGGAGTGGCTCATTTCGCAGCCGATAACGAGCAGGAAGCCATCGCTTCCATCAAGAAACTTTTCTCCTTCCTTCCACAGAACAATATGGAAGTCGCGCCTGCCGTTCCTACCGACGACCCTGTCGGAAGAGTTGACGAGTCTCTCAATACCTTCATCCCTGAGAACATCAACCAAGCATACGATATGTACACCGTCATCAAGAGCATCACCGATGCTGGTGACGTCTTCGAGGTCCACTCGTCATTCGCAAAGAACATCATCGTAGGTTTCGCCCATATGAACGGGCAGAGCGTAGGTGTCGTGGCTAACCAGCCTAAGGCAATGGCCGGCGTACTCGACATCAACGCAAGCCGCAAGGCTGCAAGATTCGTACGCTTCTGCGACGCATTCAACATTCCTCTCGTAACTCTCGTTGACGTTCCTGGATTCCTCTGCGGTACACAGCAGGAATACGGCGGCATCATTACCCACGGAGCAAAGCTTCTCTACGCTTATGGCGAGGCTACGGTTCCTAAGGTTACAGTTACTCTCCGCAAGTCCTACGGCGGTGCTCACATCGTTATGAGCTGCAAGCAGCTTCGTGGCGATATCAACTATGCATGGCCTTCAGCCAACATAGCTGTGATGGGTGCAGACGGTGCTGTTGGTGTTCTTTACGGAAAGGAACTGAAAGAAGAAGAGGATCCCGAAAAGAGAGCGCAGATCAAAGCTGCACGCACAGCCGAGTACAATGAGCTCTTCGCAAATCCTTATCAGGCAGCCCAGAAGGGGTATATTGAGGATGTGATAGAGCCTGCAACCACGCGTTTCCGCGTGATACGCGCTCTTGAGTCACTCCGAGGCAAACAGCAGAACGTACCTGCAAAGAAACACGATAATCTGCCATTATGATAAACCTGCTTGAAGTCAGACCGTTCATTGACGGTCATACTATTACAGCCAAAGCCGAAAGTCTGTGGCAGACCGACCCGCACGGATTTACACTTACCCTCATTGCGGTAGGTACCGTGTTCCTCGGACTGATCATTCTGTACTTCATATACAACCTCTCCGGAAACATCTTCTCTGGGAAATACAAGAAAGCCCGTGAGGAGAGGAAGGCGAAAGCCGCAGCCATAAAGGCGGCAGCTGCACCGAAAGCTACCGGAAAGATGAATGATGAAGTTGCCGCAGCCATAGCCATGGCACTTCAGATGAACGGAGGAGAGGAGGTCTATGCCGCCATCGCCACCGCGCTTCACTTGCACATCAGCTGCAATTCACGTGTCGAGGAGTCGTTCGTACTCACCATCAAACCATCCCAGAGCGAATGGGGGAACAAATTGTTGAACTTCAGAAAACAAAAATAATTATGAAAGAATATAAATTCAAGATCAATGGCAACGAATATAACGTAGCCATCAATGACATTGCAGGCCAGAATGCCGATGTTACAGTAAATGGTGTTTCATACAGCGTAGAGCTTGAAAATGCTCCAGCACCGGCTCCGGTTGCAGCACCGGTTGCAGCTCCTGCAGCTGCCCCTGCAGCACCGAAGGCAGCCGCTCCTGCTCCAGCAGCAGCTCCAGCAGCTCCTAAGGCAGCAGCACCAGCAGGCGGAAAGGCTATCACCAGCCCTCTCCCTGGCGTTATCCTCAGCATTGACGTAAGGGAAGGCCAGGCAGTGAAGAGAGGCCAGAAGATTGCAGTTCTCGAGGCTATGAAGATGGAGAACGAGATTCTTTCAGAGTTCGACGGTACAGTCACAGCCGTTCTTGTGAACAAGGGTGATTCAGTCCTCGAAGGTGCCAACATAGTAACTGTAGCTTAATGGAAAACATAATTGAAAGTCTCCAGCAATTCTGGCAGTTTACCGGATTTGCAAATTTCACCTGGCAACACCTGGCGATGATAGGCATAGGCCTGGTTTTCATCACCCTGGGTATTGTCAAGCATTGGGAGCCGCTCCTGCTGGTGCCTATCGGTTTCGGTATGATTGTGGGAAACATCCCTCTCTTCCCGGGGCTCCAGGTCAGCATCTATGAGCAAGGTTCTGTCCTGAACATATTGTATCAGGGAGTAAAACAGGGGTGGTATCCGCCGCTCATCTTCCTGGGCATCGGAGCCATGACCGATTTCTCCGCGCTGATATCCCAACCGCGGCTCATTTTGATCGGTGCAGCTGCCCAGTGCGGTATCTTCGGTGCGTACCTTCTCGCTCTCGCATTGGGATTCACTCCTAGCGAGGCCGGTGCTATCGGTATCATCGGAGGAGCCGACGGTCCTACAGCCATATTCCTCAGCGGACGTCTCGCACCGGACCTGATGGGTGCCATAGCCGTGTCGGCATACTCGTATATGGCCCTGGTGCCTGTAATCCAGAAGCCTATTATGCTGCTCCTCACCACCAAGAAAGAGCGTATGATCCGTATGGCAAAGCCTCGCACGGTAAGCCAGAAAGAGAAGATCATCTTCCCTATCGTCGGATTCATCTGCACCGCATTCATCGTCCCTTCAGGACTTCCGCTGCTCGGTATGCTGTTCTTCGGTAACCTTC
>JAKSKG010000054.1 GCA_024401805.1 Bacteroidales bacterium | reverse complement strand
AACCACTTCCTTGTCGGCAGTGGCGAACACGGAGGTGGACATCCTGGATTCTATCGATATTGGATGGAGAATTATGTCTTCCCCCTTGTAAGAAGGGTCCTCAAGCATCCTCAGAGCCATTGCAGCGGCCTCGCTCCCGCCTTTCTCTATATCCACGTCTATTGAAGATAGAGTAGGATTGGTCATACTGTCCAGCACTTTGTCATTGTCCACACCTATGACGGAAATCTCTTCCGGCATCCTGGCTCCGCAAGCGTTGCACGCCTCAAGGAACAGGGCGGCCTGATTGTCGTCGCAGCAGAACACAGCCACCGGTTTGGGAAGGCTCTTGATCCACCTGTGGAGGCTGATGGAATCATAGTACCACATCTGGTTCAGGTTCTGACCGGAATATACGCACAATTCATAGCCGGAGCCATTGCGGTTGATACGCCTTTCGAATCCGGCCAGGCGCTCGTCCGACCAGCAGACGTTGTTATATCCGAAGAAGGCGAAATTCTTGAAGCCCTTGGTCAGGAAATGCTCTGCGGCCATCTGGCCCGTAAGGTCGTAGTCTGCCGTAATGTTGGGGATTTCCTTGAACTTCTTCTTGTAATCCTGGGCAAGGGCCACTATTCCGTGCTTGCGGAAAAGTGTCACGTCGTCTCCCGGGTCGAACTGCCCTATGACAACGTCCGCCTTCCATTTGACGGCCCAGTCCACCACACCCTTGAATCCCAGTTTGCGCTTGAATTCAGGAGGCATGCGGGAAACCACCCATTGATCCGAATGTTGGGAAAAATCGATGATACCCCTCAGCAGCCTGTATGCAAACTGCTCCGTGAAATCCGTTATGAACAGCAGACGGTATATCATCCGATGATATATTTTCCTATCACAGGTATTTTACGGACAAGTACTGCAACAACTGCCACCACTGCAAAGCTGCTGAAGGCGGTTGCCAGTATGGTGAGCGGAGTGGAAACTATCATCCCCCGGTACAGTGCCGAGAAGAAGGACAATGCCACCATATGCCCCAGGTACATTCCGTAGCTGGCCTTGGAAACAGGAAGAATGATTCTTTCATAGAATTTCCCGGACGAGGTGATGTTACGGAGTACGAGTATAAGTCCTATGGTCATGAGCGCGACTCCGACGGTATCGTTGCACCAGGTCGTTTCCCACCACACGGCATCGTTCACAAGATTCCCTACAGGGAACTGTCCTCCGGCCATGTCGAAAACTCTTCTGAGAAAGCCGCCGAAGACAACGGCAAAACCTGCCAGGAAACAAGGAATTCCAACAAGGATAGAACGTTTGGCAGACAGTCCGTCACCGAACTTGCGCAGCCACAGTCCTATAAGCAGGTATCCGATAAAGCCGCTGACATAATAGAAAGCACCGTAGCTGTTCCAGCTGGCCTCTCCCCAAAGAGGATAGAGGGCCTGGCGCGGAATGCCTGTAGGACCGTATGCAAAAGCATCGGGGGCGCCTGAAACCCAGGCCCTGACCAAAGGGATGAGGGTCGTAAGAAGCCAGACGAATATGTATGCGCTCAATTCCTTCTTCCCAACTTTCACGGCCCACGGAGAGAGCAAAGGCATTATGACATACAGGCCTATGATCATGTATACGAACCACAGATGTCCTGCGGCATAGTTGAAATTGAGCAGCAGATCCTTGAGATTTGAAACGGGTTCTCCCCAGTAAAAGGCGTAGAACACCGACCATACTGCAAACGGGACAAGAATCCTCACAGCCCTGCGGCGGAAGAATTCACCGGTGCCGTAATGCAACGGGAACTGAAGATAGCTGGAAGCAACCACGAACAGTGGCACGCAGCATCTTACAAAGGAATCAAAGAAAGCGGCCCACCAGGCATCCGATTCAGAGAGAATCAACGCTCCGTTGCCTCCAAGGTAGAACGGCTCGGTGCTGTGCACTATCATCACCATCAGGCAGGCAAGCACCCTCATCCAGTCTACCCAGACTACGCGGTTAGTTTTTTGTTCCATACATCTACAATTTCCGCAAATATAGCAAACTTGCACGAACAACAAAAAACCGGTCTCCTGTCGGAAACCGGTTTTTCTTTATGGAGTATCTGATTACTCGGCCTTTGCCTCTTCTGCAGCAGGAGCTTCTGTTGCAGGAGTCTCGGTAGCAGGAGCCTGCTCGGCTGCCTTCTTGGTGCTGCGACGGGTAGTCTTCTTTGCTGCCTTAGGAGCAGAAGCAAGGGCTGCCTCGTTGAAGTCAACAAGCTCTACGAGAGCCATCTCGGCTGCATCTCCCTGACGGAAACCAATGTGAAGAACTCTGGTGTATCCGCCCGGACGGTCAGCGATCTTCGGAGCAACTGTGCGGAAGAGCTCTGCAACGGCATTCTTGTCCTTGAGGTAGCTGAAAACGACACGGCGGGAGTGGGTTGTATCCTCCTTTGACTTGGTGATGAGTGGTTCAACATAGCTCTTGAGAGCCTTAGCCTTTGCAACTGTCGTGGTGATCCTCTTCTCGAGTATCAGTGAAGAAGCAAGGTTTGCAAGAAGAGCTTTGCGATGTCCGCTCTGACGGCCAAGATGATTGATTGCTTTATTGTGTCTCATCTTTAAACGTTCTTTTTCTTAGGTTCAATATTGTACTTGGTGACATCCATTCCGAACGAGAGGTTCATCTTCTCGACAAGCAGGTCAATCTCGCTGAGAGACTTGCGGCCGAAATTGCGGAACTTCATCAGTTCACTTCTGGAGTATGATACAAGATCTGCGAATGTATCTATGTCAGCAGCCTTGAGGCAGTTGAAGGCGCGCACTGAAAGACCCATGTCGGAGAGCTTGGTAAGAAGGAGATGCTTCATATGGAGCTCTTCCTTGCCGAGTTCGTTGACTTCGGATTCAACGGCGCTGTCAATAGACACTTTCTTCTCGTCTGTAAACAGCTTGAAGTGATAGATCAGAATGTTTGCAGCATCCTGGAGAGCCGCATCAGGAGAGATGGAACCGTCGGTTTCAATCTCAAGATTCAGCTTCTCGTAGTCTGTCTTCTGCTCGACACGCCAGTTCTCTACTGTCCAGTTCACCTTGCGGATAGGAGTGTAGATTGCATCGACAGGAATTGTGCCTATCGGGGTGTTCTCGTCGCGGCTTTCCTCTGCAGGAACGAATCCGCGGCCCTTTGTGATCACGAGAGTGATTTCAAGTTTCACTGAAGGCTCGAGAGAGCAGATATGCTGCTGTGGATTCAACACCTTGAAAGAAGACAATCCTTTGGAAATGTCCTCGGCGGAGAACTCCTGTTTCCCGCTGATGACGATTGTTGCAGTCTCAGTCTCGACTGTCTCCACCATGCGGCGGAATCTGACCTGCTTGAGGTTCAGGATGATATCCTGCATACCCTCAATGACTCCCGGTATGGTTGCAAACTCGTGGTCCACACCGGAAATCTTTATCTGACTGATAGCAAAGCCTTCCAAAGATGCCAGCAGAATGCGGCGAAGGGCGTTTCCTATGGTCTGTCCGTACCCAGGCTCAAGAGGTCTGAATTCGAAACGGCCGACAGTATCGGTTCCTTCCAGCATGATAACCTTGTCCGGTTTTTGAAATGCTAAGATTGCCATTATTGTTCTTTTTTGGTGTTAAACTATTACTTAGAGTAGAGGTCGACTATGAGCTGTTCGTTGATGTTCTCCGGAACCTCGGTGCGAACTGGCATATTGAGGAATTTTCCTGCGAGAGTCTTCTGGTCGAACTCGATCCATGAGTACTTGGTTACGGAAGCTACGCTTGCCTGGATAACCTCGAGGCTCTTTGACCTTTCTCTTACTGCAACTGCGTCACCAGGCTTTACCTGAGTTGAAGGGATGTTGCAAACCTCACCGTTAAGGGTGATGTGATGATGAGATACGAGCTGACGTGCGGCTGCCCTGGTAGGGGCGATACCCATACGGTATACCACATTGTCAAGCCTTGACTCAAGAAGGAGAACGAGGTTCTCACCCTTCTGTCCAGCCATACGGGCAGCCTTGTCGTATGTGTTGCGGAACTGGCGCTCCAGAACTCCGTACATATATTTGACTTTCTGCTTCTCTTTGAGCTGGATACCGTAATCCTTCTGCTTTTTGCGCTTTGCTGCGAGTCCGTGCTGTCCCGGAGGATAATTTCTCTTCTCGTAATCCTTGTCAGCTCCGAAAATAGGCTCGCCGAATTTACGTGCGATCTTGGTACTAGGACCTGTATATCTTGCCATAATTCTTAACTTTTAAAGATTAAACTTTACGACGGCCTTTTGGACGGCAACCATTGTGAGGCATAGGGGTGACGTCGACGATCTCGGTCACGATGATGCCTGCATTGTTAATGGTTCTGATTGCGGATTCACGACCCTGACCAGGACCCTTTACATAGCACTTCACTCTGCGAAGACCAGCATCGAAAGCAGTCTTGGCTGCATCTTCTGCCGCCATCTGGGCTGCGTACGGAGTGTTCTTCTTGGAGCCTCTGAAACCGCACTTACCTGCAGAACCCCAGCTGATAACCTGGCCCTGTGCGTTGGTAAGGGAAACGATAACGTTGTTGAAGGTTGATGAAATATGAGCCTCGCCATAAGCTTCAACCTTGACAACTCTTTTGGATGTTGTAGTTTTCTTTGCCATAATTCATCAATTTTACTTGGTTGCCTTCTTCTTGTTGGCAACAGTTTTCTTACGACCCTTGCGGGTACGCGCATTGTTCTTGGTGCTCTGGCCGCGAACCGGAAGTCCTGCACGATGACGGATTCCACGGTAGCAACCGATATCCATAAGACGCTTGATATCCATCTGGACAGAGGAACGGAGCTCACCCTCGATCTTGTACTCTTCATTGATTTCAGTACGGATCTTGGCAATCTGATCGTCGTTCCAGTCTCCTACCT
>JAKSKG010000053.1 GCA_024401805.1 Bacteroidales bacterium | reverse complement strand
GCGACTTGGCTCCCGAATAGGGAGGGGACCCACGAAGTGGGGAGGATCGCCGGCAGCACTTGACTTGCGGATATTGCAGGAGATCCTGAAACAAGTTCAGGATGACGTGGTTCAGGATGACTCCGTAAGGCAAGGAGCGGCAATGCCTCAGGCAGGCCGTTTGCCCGGAATAGGGTCGGCGAAGCCGATAAGGCCTGACGCGGCCTATTGCCGCTCAAGAACTGGTTAGGAGACCCTGAAACAAGTTCAGGGTGACGTTGTTCAGGGTGACGTTGTTCAGAGTGACGGAAAAACAAAGCGCCGAAGATCTTCAAGGATTTGCTATATTTGTGGAGGCCCTGTAGATAAAGACCGTATGACCAAAGAAGAAAAATACCTCTCGCTGTTGCCAAAGGCAGAATCGCTCATAGACACAGAATGCGACCTTACAGCCAACATGGCCAACCTGGCAGCTCTGATACATATGGAATTCGGATTCTGGTGGACAGGTTTTTACCGTATAATGGAGAACAATCTGGTGCTTGGGCCATTCCAAGGGCCCATTGCCTGCACAAGGATACCATTCGGGAAAGGAGTCTGCGGCAGCGCCTGGAAAAAAGGTGAAACCATAATCGTCCCGGACGTAAACCTGTTCCCGGGCCACATAGCCTGTTCAGAAGAATCACGCAGCGAAATTGTCGTCCCCGTTCGCAAAGGCTCGGACATAATCGCCGTTCTGGACATAGACAGCCGCGAGTTGGGCTGCTTCGACACAACAGACAGACTCCACCTTGAAAAACTGGTAGGGCTTCTATGATTCCGCAGCAAAGGCAGGTATCACAAAAAGATGTATTAGTTATATTTGTACTGTCAAAAAACATCAGACATGGCATTTGAAGCAATCTCGCATAAAGCACACCCGTGGCACGGCATCGATCCCGGTCAGAACTGCCCGGACGAACTGAGGGTTTTCATAGAAATTGTGCCCACAGACACAGTCAAATATGAAGTTGACAAGAAAACCGGATACCTGTCACTGGACAGGCCTCAGAAATTCTCGAACATAGTTCCGTCACTGTACGGCTTCATCCCGCGCACCTACTGCGGAGAAAAGATGGCCTCTTTCACGAACAAAGCCATAGCCAGATACGACGTCAAAGGTGACGGCGACCCTCTGGACGTATGCGTGCTCACGGAAAAAGACGTAACCCACGGTGACATCATAGTCAAATGCATCCCCATCGGAGGCATACGGCTCCTGGACCACGACCAGGCCGACGACAAAATCATCGCCGTCCTCAAAGACGATGCGATATACGGTCACTACACAGACATAGACCAACTGCCAAAAGACATCTCGCGCCGCCTGATACACTACTTCACCACCTACAAGGACATCCCGGGCGACTCGAAGAAAAGAATGCAGTTCGTAAACCTCTACAGCGCAGACGAAGCCAAAGAAATCATCAAGGCATCCATAGAGGACTATAAAGACAATATCCTTCCGTAGAAAGATACTCACCCAAACGGGCCCTGAACTCATTCAGGGCTCTTTTGTTATACTCATCAACTGCCGGAGCTATGTCGGCATTCCCCTTCCAATAACACTCATAAAGACCTATACCACAGGAGAGAAAGGCAGTAATCCAGTTGCCCCCAAGAGCCTCGAGCACCCCCAGGGCCACGGTAGAAGCATCGCCTGCCGCCCGCAGAACACCCTCACCGGGCATCCCGGCATAAATATGCGCGGCAGGAGGCAGAAAACTCAAGCGGAACGCCCTGTCCTGCGATTTGAGAGCAGGACGGTTCCCTTCGATATACTCCGATGCCGCACGGAAAGCAGCAGCAACGGGCGAGCCGCTGCAATACGCCGCCGTATCAATCTCTTCGGAAACGGCATCGAACTCGTCCAGCCTGCCGGCAAGTGCAAGATACAGAGCCTTGCGCATAAGCAGAGAAGACCTTCCATCCGGATCGAGTGCAAAAAGACTCACTCTGTCCAAAGTGGATACGGCGGCATCATACTCCCCCGCCCCGGCATAACAGTCCGCCTTGCGGACAAGCGCATCCGAGCGCGACACCGCATCTGCAGCATCGAAGGCAAGCCTCTCTAGGCAGGCAGCCTCATACAGAAGACCGTCCTGCGCCCTAGCGGAAAACCGACCGCAAAGGAATATGGATATTGTAGAGCACAGCAGTGCTCCTGTCCGCAGAAATCTTTTCATTTCTAACACTTACCGAGACCGCAGCCCCGCAGATATTGGCTATATGCAATCCTGCGCCGAGCCCGGTCCAGACCATTGTTCTCCAGTCCTGGGGGCCATAATGCCGCCATTGCTCGACAATGATGGCCGCCATTGCACCCTCGAGCAGAAAGGTCAGCGCCCCGGATACCTTGTCCGATGCATACCACTGCCCCGCTCCGGGTATTATTGCAGAGGCGAGAGCGGCCTTCCAGGCCTTCTTCCCGGGCTTACAGTATGAATCCGAGTATACTTGCCCAAGAAGCTCGAAATTCTCCCCGAGGAGCGAAGAGCCGCCATACAGGGCAGATGAGCGCAGATAATCGTCCGGACATCCCTTGAGAAGGGCGAGACCGGATTTTTCAAGATAATAGCTGTCTTTCAACAACGGATCCGCTGCCGGCAGGGATGCCGCCCAGTTGTCCAGCAGGGCCTCTGCGCTATGGTACTCCCCGGAATGTGCATAGCTTACCGCCCCGAAGAAAACGGACTTGTCATAAAAGGCGGAGTTTGCAGGGACGCCGCTGAAATTCCTTGCCGCATTGTCCAGATCCTTTATGGCATAGCTTGTCCACCCCCTGAGATAGTCGAGGGTGTCCGAAGGGAAGAAATCCCCGCATCTGACATAAACGGCTGCATCACGCTCGAGGTCATTGCCCAGCAGATACTGCACGAAATCCCAGTCCTCCGAAATGTAACGATTCTGAGAATGTACAGGAATACAGACCGCAAGCAGTATCAGACAGGCGAGACGTTTCATTTCGCTATACCGGAAATCACTCTGGCCGCCTCTTCGAAGCTTACAGCCGTAGCGTCAGACGGAACCTCGAAATCGAACCAAGGATCCTGCTGGTCCGCCCTTATGTTCGAATAGATGGTTCTGGTGACAGTGGAGTCCCCCTTTGCCGTATAACTTATCTGAGTGGTCCTGCAAGGGAAAGAAAGCCTCTGAAGGGCTACGTAGTTGCTGAAATAGGTCTTGCTGACCTCCTTGCCGGAAGAGTCGATATACGAGCAATATACAGGCAGGTAATTGTCGTATACGATCTTGACGTGAGGGATATCATCCCTGGAACCGGAAGCATAGGTCCGGACAAGGTATTTCCCGTCACGAGAGGTGGATTCGAGCGTGTATCCGTAAAGGCCCAGGCCCAGATCATCCGCCCTTCCGCTCAGGAACAGGGACAGAAGTTCGTCGCGTGAACTTGCCAAAGCGGTATTGTCCACAACGACCTGGTTGCTCCCGGGCAGCCAGAACTTGCTCTCTCCCTTGACATTGGTGACAAGCACGTACCTGCTTGGCTTGTCTGCAACAACCACCAAGCGTCCATTGTTTGCACAATAGACGCTTTTGGTTGTGGTGAGAGACTTCCCCTGGAACACCTGCTTCACCTCGACGTCCGCGCTGATTCTGCGCTGGGCGCCGGCCGGCAGGGAAAACGCCAGAAGAATTATTCCCAGGGCTATCCTAAGCCCACATGAAGAACTTGGTGTTGCCAATGTATTCAGAAATATCGTCGTCAACCATTCCGATGATGAGCATAACCCAGTCTACGAACGGAACAATGCCGAATATTCCACCAAAAGTAAAGGTATAGGCCGCCCACATACCCTTGGATGTACCCATATAGTGGCGATGAACGCCGAATCCGCCAAGGAAGGTGCACAGGATGAATGAAGTCACAGCCTTCTTGGTTCCGTCAGAAATTGCAGCAGGAGCCGGAGATGAAGGCACGGCTGCCTGGAATGAAACTGGAGCGATCTCCTCGCAACTTTCAATCATTGCATCAATGGCACTCTCGTCCATTGTGTAGTTTGCAGCGCCGGCAGCGAATGAAACTGCCAGAACAGCAATAATCGTAAGTACTAATTTTTTCATAATCAAGAGATATTTTAATGATTAACCTATCTGGGAACCGTTCACCAGAGCCTCCTGCGGAGTGATGAAACGCATCTTTCCGTCGGCCTGGCGGGCCATAAGTATCATACCCTTGGACTCGATGCCCTTGATAACACGCGGCTTGAGGTTGGCAAGTATGCATATCTGCCTGCCCACCATATCCTCCGGAGAATAATACTCTGCAATTCCAGAAACGATGACACGCTTGTCTATTCCGGTATCTATTGTAAGCTTGAGCAGTTTGTCGGTCTTCGGGACCTTCTGAGCCTCGAGCACCGTAGCTGTACGGATATCCATCCTGTCGAAATCCTCGAAACTGCATTCCTCTTTCTGAGGAGCGACCTTCTTTGCGGCCTCGGCAGCCTCTGCGGCCTGGCGGGCCTTGCGGATTTCGTCAAGCTTGGCGAGCTGGGCATCGATCTCGGCATCCTCGACCTTGGCAAACAGCAGTTCGGCAGGCTTGAGTGAAGTGCCGGCAGGGATTATGTCCGTGCGGCCTATCGCATCCCAATCCAGGGCAACGTCACCCAGCATCGAGCGCAGCCTCTGTGCCGCGAACGGAGTGAAAGGTTCGAATGCCGATGCAAGGTCGGCGCATATCTGAAGCGACACGTTAAGGATGGTGGCGCACCTGGACATATCGGTCTTGGCCACTTTCCAAGGCTCGGTGTCGGAAATGTACTTGTTCCCTGTGCGGGCCATCGACATTGCATCCCTGAGAGCTTCGCGGAAGCGGTAGTTCTCGAGATTCTTCTCCATCGATTCCTTGAGAGCAGGAATCTGGGCGAGTGCCTCGCGGTCTATATCTTCAAGCGCACCGGCGGCCGGAACCTTTCCGTCGAAATATTTATGGGTGAGCACTATGGCCCTGTTCACGAAGTTTCCGAAAATGGCCACGAGCTCGGAGTTGTTGCGGGTCTGGAAATCCTTCCAGCTGAAATCGTTGTCCTTTGTCTCGG
>JAKSKG010000052.1 GCA_024401805.1 Bacteroidales bacterium | reverse complement strand
ATAGGGCCCCTCAAGGCTTCTTCCGTACTGGCAGCCCTGGAACTTGGAAAACGTTTCCTTGAAGAGACTTCCACCGTCAGAAGGGAACCGGTAATCACCGCCAGAATGGTATATGACCTTATGATTCCCCGGCTTAAAGGCCTGCAGAAAGAAGAATGCTGGATATTGCTTCTTAACTCAAGGAATTACGTATGCGGCAAACTCAGGATAGGAGAAGGCGGCCTGGACTCCACTGTCATAGACCATCGCAGGATCTTACAGGAGGCTCTGGACAGAGGGGCATCGTCGGTGATTCTGATCCATAACCACCCTTCAGGGAACCCTACTCCGGGCACCTCCGACATACGATCCACCGAATTGTTGAAAAAGGCCCTGAATGCAGTGGGGCTGTCCCTTACGGACCACGTTGTGATAAGTGATGAATTGTTCTATTCCTTTGCGGACGACAGGACCTACAGCAAACTGTGAGCAGCCACGTAGGCAGTGGTCCAGGCCGCCTGGAGATTGAACCCGCCGGTAACCGCGTCTATGTCAAGCACTTCCCCCGCAAAGAACAGTCCGGGAACATTGACGGCCTCCAGGGTGTTCGCCTTCACACTTTCAAGCGACACTCCCCCGCAGGTGACGAATTCCTCCTTGAACGCGGCTCGGCCGGTGACCTGGAGTTCGGTACCGGACAGCACGCTAACAAGCCTGTTGATACTCTTGGACCCCAGCTCCGCCCATCTCTGTTCCGGTCCTATCCCGGCTTTCTGCACCAGATAGCGCCACAAGCGTTCCGGGATTGCAGCAACGGGAGCATTGCCTATCATCCGGGCCGGGTTCCCGCATGAAACCACCTCCATACAGGAGCGGATTTCGGACTCCGACATTCCTGTCCAGTTCACAAGCAGAGGTGTGCGATACTGCTCTGCGGACAGATACCTTGCCGCGTACGAGCTCATCCTCAGCACGGCAGGGCCGCTGACGCCCCAATCGGTAAGCAGCAGCGCCCCCGACGACCTGAACTGTGTTCCCGGGATGCACAGAGCCGCCTCAGGGACCGACAGTCCCATCAGTGATCGAAGTGACTCGTCGGAAATCCTGAATGTGAACAGTGACGGTACGGTAGGAATAACGGAAACGCCCTCCGGGAGCATCCGGGCGAGCACCTGGTCACTCAGGCCTCCGGCAGTAAGAACAACTGCAGCGCAGGGATAGCTCTCCCCCGTTACAGTATGTACGACAAAGCCATCGTCTTTCCGGACCGTGGCAACCTTGCTGCTGCATACCAGCTTGACACCGAGTTCCTTCATCAGGCGTTCCAGCGTCCTTACCACCTGAAGGGCATCCTGGCTCTTGGGAAAAACGCGCTCATCATCCTGAGCGAACAGGGATACGCCCTCGTTCTCCCACCATTCGACCGTATCCGAGGGGCCGAACGAATAGAACAGCCTCCTGACAAGACGTGCCCCACGGGGATAGACACCGCCAAGGTCTCCGGCCGTCCCGAAAGTGTTTGTGATATTGCAGCGGCCTCCGCCCGTAAGGGCCAGTTTGACCATGGGACGCGGGCCCGACTCCAGAACCAGGACTTCCGATTCCGGATGGCAGCGCTTGGCCTCTACGGCACAAAAGCATCCTGCGGCACCTGCGCCGATTATGACTATCCTATTTCCGTTGCCGCCCATCAAGGGTATTATTTCAGAATCAGTTCCACAGGGCAATGGTCCGATCCGAATATCCGGTTGTGTATCTCGGCCCCTGCTATCCTGTCACGAAGTTGCCCGCTTACCAGAAAATAATCGATTCTCCACCCAACGTTTCGTTCGCGGGCAGCCATTCTGTAGGACCACCAGGAATACTTGACTCCATCCGGATTCAAAAGGCGCCAGCTGTCCACGAACCCGCTCTCCAGCAACTGTGTCATCTTGCCGCGCTCCTGGTCGGAAAAACCGGCGTTGAAATGGTTCGTGTCCGGATTCTTGAGGTCTATCTCGTTATGGGCAACGTTCATGTCCCCACAGACAACCACACCCTTCCTTGAGGCAAGGCCGCACAGGTATGCCCGGAAGTCATCCTCCCAACGCATGCGGTAATCCAGCCTGCGAAGCCCGTCCTGCGAGTTTGGAACATACACGTTGACAAGGTAATAATCGGGCATTTCCAGGGTAACGACACGTCCTTCGTGGTCGTGTTCGTCCACTCCTATCCCGTAGCTCACGGACAAAGGATGGAGCCTTGTGTACGTAACTGTACCGGAATATCCTTTCTTGTCCGCATAGTTCCAGTAGGATGTATATCCCGGGAATTCGAGGTCTATCTGGCCGGCCTGGAGCTTTGTCTCCTGCAGGCATACGAAATCTGCGTCAAGGTTCACGAAGATATCTGCAAAGCCCTTGCCGCATACAGCCCGCAGGCCGTTCACGTTCCAACTAATGAACTTTATTCCAGAGTCCATTCCACACCGTCTTTCGTATCCTTGACCTTGATCCCAAGCGCCGTAAGGGTATCTCTGATATGGTCGGAAGTAGTCCAGTCCTTGTTGGCCTTGGCCGCAGCGCGGCTCTCGAGCACCATCTGCATAAGACCGTCTATCACCTTGCCGGACGCTCCCTCTTCGGATTCGTCCTTGAGTCCCAGGACGCCGAACACTATGTCGTCAAACAACTGGACCAGAGCTGCCGTATCTTCATCGGAAAGTTTGAGTTTTCCGTCCTTGACCGTATTGATTATGCGAACCGCCTCCGAAATGTGCGACAGTGCCATAGGGGTGTTCATATCGTCGCAGAGCGCATCATATACTCCGTTCCACAGAGTGACTATCTCCTGGTTGGAAGCGCAGCAGCTTTGAGGAGCGATTCCCTGCGGAAGCTCTCCGTATGCATACTGCGGAGCCTTGCGTCCGGCCATGGCATAGAGGTCCTTCGCGGCCTGGAGCAGCCTCTTGAGCCCCTTCTGGGCAGCAGTAAGAGCATCATCGGAGAAATCCAGAGTTCCGCGATAGTGGGCCTGAAGGATGAAGAAGCGTATGGTCATAGGGCTGTACTTCCCGTACAGGTCGAACAGGGTTATGAAGTTCCCCAGGGACTTGCCCATCTTCTGCCCGTTGATGGTGATCATATTGTTGTGCACCCAGTAATGGACACCCTGGGTACCGCGGCAAGCCACGTTCTGGGCTATCTCGCATTCGTGGTGAGGGAACATCAGATCCATTCCTCCGCCGTGTATGTCGAATTCCGTCCCGAGGTACTTCTCGCCCATCACGGAGCATTCCAGATGCCATCCCGGGAAGCCTTCGCTCCAAGGTGACGGCCAGTGCATGATATGTTCCGGCTCGGCCTTTTTCCACAGGGCGAAGTCGAACGGCGCACGCTTGTCGCTCTGTCCGTCAAGTTCGCGGGTGCCTTCAAGCGTATCATCCAGATTGCGGCCGCTGAGCACTCCGTAGTGGTGATCCGCATTGTATTTGCGTACGTCGAAGTATATGCTTCCGTTGCTCTCGTAGGCATAACCGGCCTCGAGGATCCTCTTAACGGCCTCGATCTGCTCTACGATATGGCCGCTGGCACGTGGCTCGATGGACGGAGGCGCCACGTTGAGCAGGCGCATTGCCTCGTGATAGCGCAGGGTGTAACTCTGCACAACCTCCATAGGCTCCAACTGTTCCAGACGGGCCTTTTTTGCAATCTTGTCCTCTCCTTCGTCCGCATCGTGCTCAAGATGGCCCACGTCTGTGATATTGCGCACATAGCGCACCTTATAGCCAAGATGGCGCAGAAGTTTGCTCAGAACGTCATAGGTCACTCCCGGACGGGCATGGCCCAGATGAGCGTCTCCGTACACGGTAGGACCGCATACGTACATTCCCACGCGGTCTTTGTTTATAGGGACAAAAAGTTCTTTCTTTCGCGAAAGTGTGTTGGTAAGCCAAAGGTCTCTCATCTCGAATAGTGTTTAGCCTACGAAGATAAGAATTTTATTGCTATCTTCGCGATATGATTTTAAGCGGAAAAGATTTATCCGACAAGCTGAAGGCCCTGATGGCTCAGGAAGTAGCCACGTTCCCGCAGAAATACGGGAGGGTGCCGCATCTTGCCGTGGTACTTGTTGGGGACGACCCGGCCAGCGCATCCTATGTGCGCAGCAAAGCCAAGGCATCCGAACTCATAGGCATACGGAATACAACCGTGAAACTGCCGGAGCAGACCACCCAGCAGGAACTGCTCGACATAATCGACGGCCTCAACAAAGCCGACGACGTGGACGGCATCCTGGTGCAGCTTCCGCTTCCGGAGCATATAGACGAAATAACGATCATCGCCGCCATAGCCCGCGAAAAGGACGTGGACGGGTTCCATCCTTCGAATGTAGCAGCCCTTTGGAGGCGCCGTACCGAGCCCGAGGAAAACCCCCAGTACTGCGTTCCCTGCACCCCGAGGGGCATCATCAGGCTGCTCAAGGCCGCAGACGTAAGGCTTGACGGCTGCCAGGCCGTTGTGGTGGGCCGCAGCAACATAGTCGGACTGCCCGTTGCCAAGCTTCTGTTGAACGAGAACGCCACCGTCACCATCTGCCATTCGCACACCTCCGACCTTGGAAGAGTCACCCGCACCGCGGACGTGCTCGTGGTTGCCACCGGGCAGCCGCGCATAATCAAGGGCGATATGGTCAAGGAAGGCGCAGCTGTCATAGACGTAGGAATCAACAGGGACCCACAGACCGGGAAACTGTGCGGGGACGTTGATTTCGAGCAGGTTGAGTCCAAGGCCGGGATCATCACCCCGGTTCCGGGAGGAGTTGGCCCTATGACCATCTGCTCCCTTATGGAGAACACCATAGACTGCTTTATTAACAGACTCAAATGAACAGGATAGCAGACAGCCTCAGGAGTATGAAGATGCAGACCGTCCATTTCCTTGGACTGCCTGTGTTCTTCCTGCTGTTTTTCCTGGTCTACAATCCTTTCGATTTCCAGGGCTTTCTAAATACCAGGGCGTTCGGTGTAGGGGTCAATCTGGTTATGCTGTTGTGCATAATGGCAGCTGTGTTGTGCGGGACAAGGCTTACGCTGCATTTCGCAAAGGTCAAGTTGACTTTTGTGTCGTACATCTTGTGGTGCGTAGCGGAATTGTGCCTGTTGTCACTGTTCAGCGCATTGTACTTGTGCCTTATGCGTTCGGGAGAACCCGGATATTTCGTTACTCTGGGAATCTGTGCGAAATGTCTGGTGGGTACTCTGGTGTACCCTTATGTAATTTTCGCATTGTATGCGGTGGCAAACTCCGGCAGCAGGATTGCCGACTCCGGTGACGACTCTATGATACGGTTCCGGGACTATACCAGGAAGGTCAAGTTCACGATCGCCCAGTCCGCAGTCCTGTATATCAAGGCAGAGGAGAATTATGTCCGCATTTTTTATTCCGACGGCGGCCGTATTTGCAACTATGTACTGCGCGCCTCGATGAAGAGTATCGAAGAACTCGTGGCCGGTCACGGACTCAAGCGCTGCCACAGGTCGTACCTTGTGAATCCGCAGCATATCGCCCTGCTCAGAAAAGACAGGGACCTCGGCGCCCTCGCCGACTTCGACATCCCCGGAGCAGAAAGCATCCCTGTTTCCAAGAGCTATTACGGCACCATCTCGGAGATTCTCTGAAATGATGTCCGGGATGAACTTATTTCGCCTGTGCAGATAAATCTCAGACTACGGCAAGTGTCTGAACATAAAGATTCAGTTCAGATATTTAAAAAAGATATATTTCGCATAAAGAAAAAGA
>JAKSKG010000051.1 GCA_024401805.1 Bacteroidales bacterium | reverse complement strand
GTAGCTGCCGCTTTTCGAAGAGCCGGACTGAGCAATCAGCCCGGCTCTTTTTTTTTATTCTTGAGCCAAGTCGCCCCCAAACCCCTTCCCACGTCATCCTGAACTCGTTTCAGGATCTCTAGCCACAGCAAGGCAAGATGCTGCCGGCGATCCTCCCACACGCTTCGCGTGCGGTGCCCTCCCTATTCGGGAGCCAAGTCGCCTTGCCGCATCTTGCCTTGCTGTTCTATCGGATCTCCTTTCATAGCCAAAAAAGCCCCGCGGAATGCGGGGCTTTTTTGCAATATGTTCAGTGGAACTATTTGTTCATTGCCTGTGCAACAGCAACAGCGACAGCGACAGAGCAACCTACCATAGGGTTGTTACCCATTCCCATGAATCCCATCATCTCTACGTGTGCAGGGACTGATGATGATCCGGCGAACTGTGCGTCGGAGTGCATACGTCCGAGTGTGTCTGTCATACCGTATGATGCAGGACCTGCTGCCATGTTGTCCGGGTGCAGTGTACGTCCAGTACCGCCGCCTGATGCTACAGAGAAGTAAGGCTTGCCTGCAAGCACGCGTTCCTTCTTGTATGTTCCTGCTACAGGATGCTGGAAACGTGTAGGGTTGGTTGAGTTACCGGTAATGGAAACGTCAACACCCTCCTTCCACATTATGGCCACGCCCTCGCGTACGTCGTCGCAACCATAGCAACGGACTCCGCCGCGGACTCCCTCTGAATACTTTGTCTCCGAGATAACCTCTACCTTTCCGGTATAGTAGTCGAACTGGGTCTGAACATATGTGAAACCGTTGATGCGGCTGATAATCTTGGCAGCATCCTTTCCGAGTCCGTTAAGGATGACACGGAGAGGCTTCTGGCGAACCTTGTTGGCCATTTCGGCAATTTTGATTGCGCCCTCGGCAGCAGCGTAGGACTCGTGGCCTGCAAGGAATGCGAAGCACTCGGTCTCCTCGCGCAGAAGTCTTGCAGCAAGATTTCCGTGACCGAGACCTACCTTGCGGTCGTCAGCAACTGATCCCGGGATGCAGAAAGCCTGGAGACCTTCTCCGATAGCCTCGGCAGCGTCGGCAGCGTTCTTGCAACCTTTCTTGATTGCGATGGCTGCACCTACCACGTAAGCCCACTTTGCATTCTCGAAGCATATCTTCTGGGTGTCCTCACACATTTTGTAAGGGTCGATACCTTTTTCGTCACAGATGGCCTTTGCCTCCTCTATGCTCTTGATACCGTAATTTGCGAGAGCTGCATTGATCTGATCAATACGACGCTCATAACTTTCAAAAAGTGCCATATTCTCTCTTACTCTTTACGTGGGTCGATATATTTGACTGCCTCGGCAAAACGGCCGTATGTGCCCTTTGCCTTCTCGATTGCCTCCGGACCGGTTGCACCGCCCTTGAGGGCGTCCATAAGCTTTCCAAGGTTTACGAACTCGTATCCGATAACCTCGTTGTTGGCGTCCAGAGCCATCTTGGTGCAATAACCTTCTGTCATCTCAAGATAACGGCTGCCCTTTGCCTTGGTTCCGTACATTGTACCAACCTGGCTGCGGAGGTTCTTACCAAGATCCTCCAGGGATCCTCCAACAGGGAGTCCTCCTTCTGAGAATGCGGACTGAGTGCGTCCGTAAACGATCTGAAGGAACAGTTCGCGCATTGCGGTATTGATGGCGTCGCAGACAAGGTCTGTATTGAGGGCCTCGAGGAGAGTCTTTCCAGGAAGGATCTCAGAAGCCATAGCTGCAGAGTGAGTCATACCGGAGCAACCGAGTGTCTCTACAAGAGCTTCCTCGATAATACCGTCCTTGACATTGAGTGTAAGTTTGCAGCATCCCTGCTGAGGAGCACACCAGCCAATACCGTGGGTAAGACCGGAGATGTCCTTGATTTCTTTTGCATGCACCCATTTTCCTTCTTCAGGAATAGGAGCATTGGCGTGATTGGCGCCCTTTGCTACGCAGCACATCTGCTGCACTTCTTTTGTGTAAATCATTTCTTATATAAGATTTGTTTGATAACTCTGAATAGTTGAATCTCGCAAATTTACTAAAAATTGTTGGAATTTTTTAGTGCCTCCGAGACTATCCTGGCAGCTAGGGCTACCATCTGTTCGCAGGGGCGCTTCTTGTAGTAGTCGTCGGTGCGGGGCTCGGGAGTAGGGGAAGATGCTGTCGAAAGTGGAGAGACATGGTCACTGGAAAGGCCGAGAAGTTCGCGGCAGACTATGGATCCGGTTTCTTTTTTGAAATCGGAGGCCATCTTCTGGGTAAGAGTATAGGCGGCCTTTTTCTGTTCATTCGGAGTGAGAGTCTGTGATTCTATGAATCCGCTCAAAACTGCCATTCCGCACACGCATCCGCAGACTTCACGCATCCGGCCCACTCCGCCTCCGAGACCGGCACACAGTTTCTTCAATGACTCGGAATCAACCCCGCAAATGTCCTGAAAAGCCAATACCACGGACTGGCTGCAGTTGTATCCCTGTCTAAAATATGCTTTTGCAAGTTCAACACGCTCCTCTGTATTCATATTCTTAGAAGTTTCTATTACGACGAAGTTAGCCACTATCATTCAAATTTCAAATTATCGCACTTATGCCGGGGCATTAGCAAATGCCCGAAATAATTGTTAAATTTGCAATTCTGATAAAAAACCAACTGCTATGACTCAAGTCTCGGGACATATCTCTCAGGTGATCGGGCCTGTAATAGACGTCCATTTCGATATTGAAGCCTCTCAGGCAGAGACTCTTCTGCCTCGCATTCACGATGCTCTGGAGATCCGGCGTCCGGACGGGAAGACCCTCATTGTAGAAGTTCAGCAGCATATCGGCGAGGATACTGTGCGTACAGTCGCTATGGACTCCACGGACGGGCTTCGTCGCGGAATGGAGGCCAGAGTCACCGGCCAGCCTATTGTGATGCCTACCGGGGCGCAGATCAGAGGCCGCGTGATGAACGTTACAGGAGAATCCATAGACGGCCTTGGAACCCTGTCCAATGAAGCGTCGCTTCCTATCCACCGCGAGCCTCCAAAGTTCGAGGATCTTACGACCTCGCAGGAAGTCCTGTTTACCGGTATCAAGGTCATTGACCTTCTGGAGCCATATCTGAAAGGTGGCAAGATAGGTCTGTTCGGCGGCGCCGGAGTAGGAAAGACAGTGCTCATCAAGGAGCTTATCAACAACATTGCTAAAAAGCATAACGGATTCTCGGTATTCGCCGGAGTGGGGGAAAGAACCCGTGAGGGTAACGACCTGCTTCGTGAAATGATAGAATCCAATGTCATAAGATACGGTGAAGAGTTCAACAAATCCATGGAAGAAGGCCATTGGGACCTGTCCAAAGTGGACAAGGAAGAACTTGAAAAGTCCCAGGTGGCTATGGTGTTCGGACAGATGAACGAACCGCCGGGGGCAAGAAGTTCTGTGGCGCTTTCCGGACTTACCCTTGCCGAGTCTTTCCGTGACAGCAATACCGGGGACGGCCCCAAGGATATCCTGTTCTTCATAGACAACATATTCCGTTTCACCCAGGCCGGCTCCGAGGTCTCTGCCCTGCTGGGCAGAATGCCTTCTGCCGTAGGATACCAGCCTACCCTGGCAACGGAAATGGGACAGATGCAGGAACGTATCACATCCACCAGGAACGGGTCCATCACTTCCGTGCAGGCAGTATACGTGCCTGCGGATGATCTTACCGACCCTGCTCCTGCCACAACGTTCTCTCATCTTGATGCCACCACGGTGCTCAGCAGAAAGATAACCGAGTTGGGAATCTACCCGGCGGTGGACCCTCTGGAATCCACCTCCAGAATACTTGACCCCAACATTGTAGGACAGGAGCATTATGACACCGCACAGAGAGTGAAACAGATACTCCAGCGCAACAAGGAGCTCCAGGATATCATTGCCATTCTTGGAATGGACGAACTCTCGGACGAGGACAAACTTACCGTCAACCGTGCACGTCGTGTCCAGCGCTTCCTGAGCCAGCCGTTCGCAGTTGCCGAGCAGTTCACCGGAGTCAAGGGCGTCATGGTGGATATCGGGGACACCATCAAGGGATTCAATATGATACTCGACGGAGAGTGCGATTACCTTCCGGAACAGGCTTTCCTTAACGTGGGTACTATCGAGGAAGCAATCGCCAAGGGAGAGAAACTTCTTGCAGAGGCCCTCAAATGATAGAATTGGAGATACTTTCCCCCGATGGGGCGCAGCGGTTGGAGGCGGATGCCGTCTTCCTGCCCGGAGCGATGGGTGAGTTCGAAGTGCTCAACAACCACGCCCCGATCATTTCCGCTCTTGTCAAAGGCAGTATAAAATGGCGTAACGGTTCCGAAACCTCCTGCCTGGAAATCAGTGGCGGGGTAGCAAGAGTCAAAGACAACAAAATACAGGTCTGTGTCCAGAATTAAGTTCATATTGACAATCCTTCTGGTGCTGTTGCCGCCAGCATTGGCTGCAGCGCAGGATGGACTCGTGGCCGAAGACGACATCAACGTGACCGAGATCATCTTCGACCACGTGGGGGATTCCTATGAATGGCATCTGTGCACAATCAAGGACAAGCCGGTATGCATATACCTTCCCGTGATTCTTCACAGCAAGGTGAGCGGATGGCATTGCTTCAGTTCCCGCAACATAGCCCACGGGCAGTCCTACCGGGGATTCAGCATTGCTCCCGAGGGGGCCAAACATGCAGGGAAACTTGTCGAGGTGACTGCCGCTGGGGAAACTATAAAGCCTTTCGACATTTCCCTGACCAAGAATGTTGTCGCCCTTATGTTCAACAGCATACTTCTGATAGTGCTGGTACTCTGCACGGCCCGCTGGTACAAAAGGCACGACGCCTGCGAAGAAGCGCCGAAAGGCTTCGCCGGAATTATGGAAATGCTCATCACAATGGTCGAGGACGACATAATCAAGGACTGCATAGGCAAGGATTATAAGCGGTACAGCCCTTACCTTCTTACGGCATTCTTTTTCATTTTCCTTAATAACCTTATGGGAATTGTGCCGTTCTTCCCGGGCGGAGCCACCATTACCGGCAACATAGCGGTCACGATGGTCCTGGCCCTGTGCACCTTCTTTGCGGTGAACGTGTTCGGGAACAAGCATTACTGGAAAGACATTCTGTGGCCGGACGTCCCGGTGTTCCTGAAAGCCTTTCCGCTTATGCCTGTGATAGAGATAATAGGTATGTTCACCAAACCGTTCTCTCTTATGATAAGGCTGTTCGCGAACATCCTGGCCGGGCACTGTATGATAATAGGAGTGGTCTGCGTGGTGTTCCTTACCGCCAGGATGGGTGTGGCCATGAATGCTGGCCTGTCCGTGGTGGCGGTCGTCATAGGCGTTTTTATGGATATACTTGAACTTCTGGTGGCATTCCTCCAGGCCTACGTGTTCACGATGTTGTCGTCCGTGTTCATAGGCTTGAGCAGGCAGGAACCGGAAGCGGAATAGAATAACAACTTAAAATTATAGAGATTATGTTACTTTCAATGATTCTTCAGGCAGTGGCCGGTGCGGCCCTCGGCAGAATTGGCGCGGCATTCGGAGCTGCAATCGCTGCAATCGCCGCAGCATTCGGTATCAGTAAAATCGGCAAGGCCGCTCTCGAGGCAGGCGCACGCCAGCCGGAGCAGGCAGGTCACTACCGTATGACCGCAATCATCGTAGGCGCACTTGTAGAGGGTGCCTGCCTTTTCGCAATCGTAGTCTGTCTTATCGCTAAATAGCAATGGGCATCATTACACCGGACGCAGGACTGCTGTTCTGGATGACGCTGATCTTCGGCATCGTCTTCTTCATCCTGG
>JAKSKG010000050.1 GCA_024401805.1 Bacteroidales bacterium | reverse complement strand
CACCATACTGCGTTTTCTGCTCACAACGGCGGTATTCCTGCTCCTTTCCGGGGCCGGGATGCGTCTTGGCGCCCAGCAGGAAAGCATTACGGTCCAGGGAGTCATCACCGATGAGTTTGACGAACCTCTGCCAGGAGCGGCAGTGATGCTCAAAGGCTCCAAGAGCGGCGCCGTGGCGGACGTGGACGGAAATTACAAGTTCACATTCAGAAAAACCGCAGGCAAGACTTCATATACCCTGGAGTATTCGTTCCTTAGCATGGAGACCAAGTCCGTGGACGTCAAGGCTTCCGGGACAGTCAACGTTTCACTGAAAAGCGACAACACCCTGGAAGGAGTGGTTGTGAACGGTTTCTATGACCAGTCCAAGGAGACATTTACCGGAGTCGCAACCACCATCAAGGGAGACGACATCCTCGCGGTATCATCCACAAACCTGGTGAGCGGCCTTATAGCCTTGACCCCGGGTATGACCACCATACAGAACAACGCCCAGGGTTCCAACCCCAACGCAGTACCTTCCATCCTTATCCGCGGAGCCAACTCCCTGGTCACCAACGAAAGCGAGGAAGGTGTGAACAACCCGCTCATAGTGTTGGACGGCGTGGAGATTTCGATGGAGGAACTCTACGACCTGGACATTTTCGACATTGAAAGGATCGACGTGCTCAAGGATGCGTCGGCTACAATCCTTTACGGTGAAAAGGGAGCCAACGGCGTGATTGTGGTTGAAAGGAAGAAGGCAGACAACGCCAAGGTCCGCTTCTCATACAATTTCGTGCCTAAGTTCAGCATCCCGGACCTGTCGTCATACAATCTGGCAAACGCAGCGCAGAAACTTGATTTCGAAAGGCTTGCGGGGTTGTACAGCACTTCTGACGGGTCTATGGACCGCGCGTATGACTACAAGTTGCAGAATGTCCGCCGCGGAGTTGACACGGACTGGATACACGCTCCCCTGAGGGTTCCGCTAAGCCACTCGCACTCCCTCACCTTCAGCGCCAGAGGGCAGAACACGGACTACAGGGCAACTCTCAACGTTTCCGACAGCTACGGAGTAATGAAAGGCGACAACCGCCGGAAATACGCGGTAGGATTCCAGGTTGGCTATCACGCACAGGACAAGCTTACCGTCACCTTCAAGACCAACATCAACATCACCAACGCCAAGGATTCGCCATTCGGCAGTTATTCCAACTATGTGGCGCTTAATCCATACGAACCGGTTTACGATTCCGAAGGCAATTATATCAAGAACTACTGGTTCAATCCATACGACACGTCCACCGACAGGCTGTCGAATCCTCTGTATGACGCTACGCTGTCGTCATTCTCGAAGAGTTCCACCCAGAGCCTCACCAATTCCCTTCAGGCAAGATGGAACATCACCAAGGCATTCTACCTCACAGCCCAGGGCAACATGAACCTCGGCTGGGGCTCCACGGACGACTACACTTCTCCGGATGCGGCTCAATACGAGGGATATACGGACATAACCCGCAAGGGAGAATACATCTTCTCCAACCGCAGCAGCCAGACCTATGACGGGAAACTGGTGCTCAACTACGGCCGCTCGCTGGGTACCAAGGGGTCTATGTTCAGAGTCAGCGGCGGAGCCAACGTGAAGTACTCACACAGCCAGACCGCCCGTGCCGCGGGAACCGGATTCCTCAAAGACGAATTGTGCGACATATCGTTCGCAATGTCCTACCCTTCCGGCAGTCATCCGACGGGAACCGACAGAATAGCCACCGAGGTCGGGCTCTTTGCCAACGCAAATTTCAGTTTCAGGAACAGATATTTCGCAGATGCTTCATACCGTTCGTCCGGTTCGTCAAGATTCGGATCGGCAAACAGTTTTGCTCCTTTCTGGGCCCTGGGACTCGGATGGCACCTGCACAACGAGAGTTTCCTCAAGAACGCCAAATGGCTTAACACCCTTACTCTAAGGTACAGCACCGGCTACACCGGCTCCGTGTCGTTCGACTATTATCAGGCCAAGACCACATACGAGTACAAATCGGATTACCAGTATTTCACAGGCATAGGTGCGGTTCCGCGCAGTATGGGCAATCCGGACCTGCAATGGCAGAAGAAACTCAACAACAACCTGGGTATCACCGCCGCAGTTCTGGACGACAGGTTCAACCTCTCGTTCGACGTGTACAGCAACACTACCTTCAACCTGCTGATGCCTATCAACCTGCCGCCGTCTGTTGGAGTATCGTCGATGTATGTAAACTTCGGACAAATCAACAACAAGGGATATGACTTCTCCGCTTCCGGCCAGATTATCAGAAACGGGGACTGGTATTGGAACGTGACGCTGACAGGCGCCCACGTGATGGACCGGATCAACAATATCTCTTCCGTGCTTGAAGGTACCCAGAGCAAGGCGGTGGGCGTTTCGGACGACGACGTAATAACCCCTAAGCTGCTTTTCACGGAAGGCGGCTCGCAGTTCGACATCTACGCGGTCCGCTCCGCCGGAATCGACCCTGCAACCGGAAAGGAAATCTTCATAAAGAAGGACGGTTCATATACCTTTACTTATGACGAGGACGACCGTGTGGCGGTAGGCAACAGCAACCCGATTCTCACCGGTTCACTCATGAACACCATCAGGTACAAGGGGCTCACCCTCACATTCAGCACCTCGTATACATTCGGAAGCGATTTCTACAACTCCACCCTCCAGGGAAAGGTCGAGAACGTGGAACCGAAGAAGAACATCGATGCAAGGGCATACACCGAGCGGTGGAAGTCTCCGGGAGACCTGGTACGGTACCTTGCCATAAGTTCCACCACGGAAACCGTGAATTCCGAAAGGTTCATCGAGAAGAAGAACGAACTCTATTTCTCCAACATCCAGATAACTTACGACTTCTCCGGCAATTTCATCAAGAAATTCGGACTCAAGAAGCTGTGTCTCGGAATCGGAACCTCCGACATAGGGTACATATCTTCCGTAAAATACGAACGCGGAACTTCATATCCGTTCTGCCGAAGCGTAAACCTAATTTTCCGTCCAACCTTCTAGTCAAACAGGAATGAAAAGAATCTTATCTATATTAGCAGCGCTTCTGACGCTCTGTTCCTGCTCGGGATTCCTTGACGTGAACCCCAAGGGAGAGGTGTTCGACAACGATATGTTCGTTACAGCCGAGGGGTACGAGGATGCCATGTACGGAATCTACGCCGAGCTGGGCACCGCCCAGTACCTGTATTCCGATTATATGTACTGGATACCGGAGGCTCTGGGAATCAACGTAACCATTTCCGACAACGGACTGCAGTATATGGCTACGGCCCAATGGACTGCATTCAACGCCACGTCCATAAGGAACGGCGTATGGAAGGCGGCATACGCGGCCATCAACCATCTGAACAACATCATAGACCATATAGAGAAGGGCGGCGATGACGAGTTCAAGAACACTCTACTTTACAAGGGAGAAGCTCTGGGGCTCAGGGCGATGATACATTTCGACCTGCTGCGCCTGTTCGGAGCCCCTGTCTGGGCCGATGCAGCGGACAAGGAGCGCGCCATCCCTTACGTAAGCAGATATTCGTTCAGCATCACCCCGTTCAGTTCCGTGGACGAGGCCTATGAAAAGATTATCGCCGATCTGGTCGAGGCCGAGCGCTGCCTGGCAGCCGACGAGACCCTTCTCCCTGCTGTCCGGGACAACCGCAGCAACGGAGGTTTCACCTCCTGCCGCATCATTCATATGAACCTTTACGCGGTACAGGCCCTGCTGGCAAGGGTCTACTGGTCCCGCAACGATCTGGACAACGCCGCCGTGTATGCCCGCAAAGTCATAGACAGCGGTAAATTCACGTTCAGGGACAAGGCTGCATTCGTCCAGTACGACAACGGAACCCTGGACCTGCACGAGACCATATTCGGCCTGTATTCAAAGGCATCGAACTCCAACAACGCAAAGAAGTACGGGCTTACCTCGACAGGAAGCCAGTTCGTCCTTGCAAACGACTGGAAATCCCTCTACCAGGACAATTCCGCATCGACCGGGACGGACTACAGGTTCAGCGCATGGTTCGACGGCACGCATCTCAGATATCTGGTGAACAATTCATACATCGAGGGAAGCGACTCATATACCGGGACCTCCATACTTGGAATCAACATACTCAGGATATCCGAACTGTACTACATAATGGCCGAGGCCACCATGAATTCCGACCCGGATGCCGCCACCGTCTGGTATGACAAGGCCGTGACCTCCCGCGGACTGGATGCGCTCGCAGCAAGCGGCAGCACCGTTTCCGCAGACATCCTTTTCCGCGAAAGACGCAAAGAGTTCTACGGCGAGGGGCTTCACTGGTTCGACATGAAACGTCTGGGCAAGGATATCCAGGCCGACCCGAGCACACTTCTCTCGGGCAAGGACGTTAACACATACAAGATTCCTGTTCCTACCGCGGAAGAGGAGCACAGAGACGAATAGATGATGAAAAGACCGCTGACTGTCATATTCCTTGCCGCACTGCTGTGCAGTTGCTCCGGCACCTGGCTTATGTACGACACTGCCCAGAAGGACAGGTTGTATTTCACAGTCGAGGGAGCCAGCAACGTGGCATCGTTCGCGCTGCTCGCCTCTGACGAGATGCATTATCCCGTCCAGGTAAGCATTGTAGGCACGCCCAAGGATCAGGACCGCAGCTTCAGGATCGAGTTGATGGATGCCGCTCCGGGAGAGAAAGCCGCAATGGGAAGCGACAGCATCGCGGTACAGACGGCAAAGGAGGGCCGCGATTTCGAGATCGGACAGCTGGTCATCCCTGCCGGGCAGGTCAAGGGCAGCATCGACATAACCCTGAAGCGCACTCCGGAAATGAACGGCGCTTACCTGAAACTGCATATGCGCATTGTCGAGACCGACGATTTCCTGCCTATGGATGCGGACAGCAGTGTAATGAAGAGCATCATCACCCCGGAATTCGTTCTGCTTATGACGGACGGAGAGCCGGCCTGCCCCGAGTGGTGGAAGACAGAAAGCAAGGGAGTGGACTACGAATGGGGAGCATACTACGGCAAATACAAGCCGGCCAAGTTCCGGCTGATGCTGGATTACTACCATGCCATAGAGGGGAAGAACCCGGGACTATGGGAGGATCTTCTTGCAAAGTATGGCTACAATATTGACAAAGAGGGGCTTCCGCGCAACTTTATGAGCACCAACGACCAGTCCGTATGGGCAAGTTACGTACTCATCCCACTGCACGACTATTACGTGGAGTACTATGCCTCGCATCCGGACGAGGCCGAGAATTTCGGCAATACCGGAGACCTGACCACTTTCACCTGGGGAGACCCGCTAAGACTGCTCAGATAAGATGAAAAGAATCGCTTATACCGTTCTTGCAGCCTTGCTGCTATGCGGCTGCTACTCGCTGGACCAGGGGAACCTCAAGGAACTGTCCCCTATCACGTTCAACGAGGTTTCATCCATTATCGACGTTTCACTGGGAGAGACTCTGGTGTATGACGAGCTTCAGGTGACCAGTGAACTTCCGGTGGAATATCAGTGGGCATACGGCAAGAAGAAGGCCGGGGGCAAGACAGAATATGATATGGAGTCCATGGAAATAATTTCCACAGACCCTCATATCAACTACAACTTCGACAAACTGGGAACTTATATCCTGCGGTTGCGGCTGGACAACGGCGAGAGCGTCGAATACAAGTATTTTACCCTGAACGTGAATTCCGGTCTGGACGAGGGCCTTCTGATCCTCAACGACAGGGACGCAGGAAAAAGTGCGCTCACCTTCATCAAAAGACGCAACGCCGCTGAAACAGAGAGAGATGAAAGGGAAATCTGGGATGACGTATTTTCCACTATGAATCCCGGACTGGAACTCAGGAACGCGACTTCCGTCTTTCTTTCCGCATTCACCTCTTCCGGCATTTCATACAACCATCTTGCAATATCGACAAACGACAGCGATGGAACCATTTTCGACCTGGACCCCAAGACCCTCAAGGTAATGGCCACCACTCCAATGCAGAAGAACTTCGGAACCTGGTGCCGCGATTTCTCGGGCAGCCAGACTGCTTCCTCTGGTGCGTACACCTTCATACTGGGAGGCAACGGGCACGTATACCGCTACGATCTTTTCACTCCTTTCCTTAC
>JAKSKG010000005.1 GCA_024401805.1 Bacteroidales bacterium | reverse complement strand
GAGTTGTTGCGGGTCTGGAAATCCTTCCAGCTGAAATCGTTGTCCTTTGTCTCGGGAGCGTTGGCCGTAAGCACATAGCGCAGGACATCCTCCTTGCCTGGGAAATCCTGCAGATACTCGTGCGCCCATACTGCCCAACCCTTGGAAGTGGAGATCTTATCCCCCTCGAGGTTCAGGAACTCGTTGGCCGGAACGTTCTCCGGAAGAATATATCCGTCGCCGTATGCCTTGAGCATTGCCGGGAACACTATGCAATGGAACACGATATTATCCTTTCCAATGAAGTGTACCAGCTTTGTATCCGGTGATTTCCACCACTTCTCCCAGTCATTCGGAAGAAGTTCCCTGGTATTCGAGATATAGCCGATAGGAGCGTCGAACCATACATAGAGGACTTTTCCCTCAGCGCCCTCGACAGGAACGGGAACGCCCCATTCCAGGTCTCTGGTCACGGCACGCGGCTGGAGCCCTCCGTCCAGCCAGCTCTTGACCTGGCCGTATACGTTGGAACGCCATTCCTTGTGGCCGTCGAGTATCCATTCCCTGAGCCAGCTTTCGTACTGGTCCAGAGGCAGATACCAGTGGGTGGTCTTCTTCTTGACCGGCTCCGCGCCGCTGAGCTTGCTCTTCGGATTTATGAGTTCCTCGGGACTCAACGTAGAGCCGCATTTCTCGCACTGGTCACCGTATGCTCCCTCGGCACCGCACTTGGGGCAGGTGCCCACTATGTAGCGGTCTGCAAGGAAGGTCTTGGCCTCCGGGTCATAGTACTGCTCGCTCTCGCGGGTGATGAACTTGCCTTCGTCATATAGCTTGCGGAAGAACTCAGATGCATTCTGTTCGTGAATCTTGGACGAAGTCCTTCCGTAGATGTCGAAATTGATCCCGAATCCCTTGAAGCTTTCGTCTATGATCTTGTGATACTTGTCCACAATATCCTGGGGCGTACAGCCGTTCTGGCGCGCCTTTATGGTAATAGGGACTCCATGCTCGTCCGATCCGCAGACATACAGCACCTCCCTGCCGCGCATCCTCAGATACCGCACGTAAATGTCGGCAGGTACATATACTCCGGCAAGGTGTCCTATATGGACAGGTCCGTTTGCGTATGGGAGCGCACAGGTCACAAGAGTCCTTTTGAAATTCTTTTCCATATTATCCTAATGATTTTTCTCTACCCAACTTCTGATTTATACGCCGCTGAGCGGCCTGGAGTTTCACTATCTTCTTCATAAGCTGCAGTTCATCGTCTGCCTTGCCAAGCTCGGAGCGAAGGGAGTCTATCGCATCCTGAACCCTGCGCTCGCTGTAATAGATGATGGCCTTTGGCACATATGACACGAGCCATGATGACGTCGCGGTCATTTCCGCCTCGAAAATCTTGACTGTCAGCTGATATTTTTCTATTGCCAGCTCGCCAGTAAGATCCGCCACTTCCCTGTCCGCTCCGGAAAGCAGGTGCTGGACAATCTCGTCCTGCGACATTCCCGCATCATAGCAGCGGAAATATGCGTCGTAGGTGTTTCTGTAAACACGGTTGGCCATTCTGGACCCGTCCGAATCTATTGCGTCCCTGATGAACTGGGCCACCTCGGGCTTGTCATCCTCGGACCCGGAGTAATATTCGGAATCGCTCTCGAAATCAAGTATGTCCCGGCCGTGAGTAAGCAAAAAGTACAACAAATCGCTTTCCGCCTTGGCCAGAGTTCGGTTTTCCAACTGAGGCGCGCTCTGAACGGACTCTGTGGCCGCAGGAAGATACTCGGGCAGGTTTTCCCGGTATCTGCGCTGGCGCAGTTCTTCCTTGGCCATATCCTCCCTCTGCCTACCTCGGGTAAGGTTGATGCGTTCGAACAGGGCATCGCCTCCTATTCCAAGGGCAGCGGCTGCAGTGTCCACGAACACCGAGCGCCTTACCGCGTCCGGTATGCAGGCGATGCAGTCGGCAACCTCATTTATAAGCGAAGACCTGCGTACGGGATCGGAAAGGCGGTCCCTGCCGGTGTTCACAAGGTAAGTGACAAAATCCTGCCGGTTCCCGTCCAGGAACTCCTGAACCTGAGCCAGCGTATGCTTGCGACAGAACGAGTCGGGGTCATCCCCGTCCGGGAACAGCACCAGGCTCACATTCATCCCCTCGGAAAGAATCAGGGAAATGGCTTTCTGCGCAGCGTGTATTCCGGCGGCATCCCCGTCATACATTACGGTGACGTTCTGGGTGAACTTCTTTATGAGCCTTACCTGCTGTATGGTAAGAGCGGTACCGCAGGACGCCACGACATTCCCTATTCCGCACTGATGCATTGTGACTACGTCTACGTTGCCCTCGACCAGGTAACACTTGTCCTCGCGCGCAATCTCCGCCTTGGCAAGGTAGATTCCATACAGGCAGCGGCTCTTGTCATAGAGGGGTGTATCGGGGGAATTGACGTATTTCGCAATGTCCCCGGTCTTGAGGGTCCTGCAGCTGAATCCTATCACCCTCCCGTTGAGGGAATGGATAGGGAAGGTTACCCTCTCGTGAAAACGGTCCACAATGCGGCCGTCTTCATATTTAAGGCAGAGTCCTGCCTCGACAAGATATTCCTCCTTGTAGCCTGCGGCGATGGCGGCATCATACAGGGCGGTCCTGCCGGAAGGAGCCCAGCCCAGACCGTACTCGGCTATGGTGGTGTCTTCCAGAGCTCTGGAACGGTAATAGGCATATCCTACGGTCCTGCCCTCGGTCCCGTTCAATGCTCCGGTATAGAAATTCTGCGCGAATTCCATCACGAGCATCAGGCTTTCGTGCCTCTGGCGCTGCGCAATCTGCTCCGCGCTTTCCTGCTCCTCCTGTATCTCGATATGATATTTGGACGCCAGGTATCTCAGGGCCTCGACATACGAGCAGTGCTCGTGTTCCATCACAAAGCCCACGGCATTCCCTGCCTTGCCGCAGCCAAAGCACTTGAATATGCCCTTGGACGGCGTGACATAGAAGGATGGGGTTTTCTCGTTATGGAAAGGGCAGCAGGCCACAAAGCTGGCTCCGCGCCGCTTCAGGGATACGAAATCACTCACCACGTCGTCTATGCGCGCGGTATCCAGAATCAGCTCTATGGTTTCCTGAGGTATCACGATGCTATCTCACAAAGGAATTTTATGCGGACAAGACGTATCTCCATATCGTCATAATCGGCTCCAAGATCCTTCAAGGCATCCTGGAGCGAATCGGACTCGGCCTCTTCCCTGAAATAATCATATATCTCGTCTATGATCTCCTCGTCTATGTTCGATTTGATGTAATAGTCCAGATTGAGTTTCGTCCCTGTGGAAACTATGGTCTCTATCTCCGTCATGAGTTCATCCATATCCAGATTGCGGGACTGTGCTATATCCTCCAGCAGCATGCGTCTGTCGATGCTCTGGATAATGGCAATCTTGTTGGCAGACTTGTTTGGAACGGATTTCACCACAAAGTCGTCCGGACGCTCGATCTCGTTTTCCTCGACGTATTTGCGAATGAGGGTTATGAACTCTTCTCCGAACTTCCTGGCTTTCCCGTCTCCCACTCCCTGGCAGTTCCTGAGTTCCTCGAATGAAACCGGATACATTATGGACATATCCTCCAGGGCAGGGTCCGGGAAGATTATCCAAGGCTGCAATTTGAGCTTCTTGGACATACTCCTGCGAAGGTCCTTGAGCATTGCCAGCAGAGTAGGGTCTCCGGCGCCTCCGGCCTTCATAGCTGCAGCCGCGGCAACAGCCTCGTCATCTTCTTCATCGTCCTGCTTCGCACCGGCTTCGGAGAATACCCTGTCCTCGACCAGCCTGAGCTCCCAAGGGTCCCTGGCGAACTCCCGGCCACGGTCCGTTACGTGAATGAGTCCATATCTTTCTATCTCCTTTTCCAGAAGATACATTGTGAGGCCCTGATGGATGAGCGTGCTCCAGAACGTCTCGCTGTGATCCGAACCGGCTCCGAACAGTTCCAGCTGGTCGTGCTTGTATGACTTGATGATGGCATTGCTCTTCCCTGCCAGGATATTTGCCAGATGGTCTATCTTGAAATGCTCCGGAAGCGTGTCCACAAGCTTGATGACCATAGCCATCTCCTTGCGCCCGTCAAAGGTAGGACGAGGGTGCAGGCAGTTGTCACAGCACCCGCAGTTGTCCTGGTTGAAACTCTCTCCGAAATAATTCAGGAGCAACTTGCGGCGGCATTGGCTGGACTCGGCATAGGCGACTACCTCGGAAAGCAGCTGACGGCTGATCTCCTGTTCGGACACAGGCTTTCCCTGCATGAATTTCTCCAGCTTCTGGATGTCCTTGTAACTGTAGTATGCTATGCAATGGCCTTCCTGCCCGTCACGACCGGCACGGCCCGTCTCCTGATAATAGCTTTCTATGCTCTTTGGTATGTCATAGTGGATGACGAACCTCACGTCCGGTTTATCGATTCCCATTCCGAACGCTATGGTGGCCACAATGACGTTCACCTCTTCCATAAGGAACTTGTCCTGATTCTCGGCCCTGGTCTTTGCATCCAGGCCTGCATGATATGGAAGGGCCTTGATTCCGTTTATGACAAGAAGTTCCGCCATCTCCTCCACCTTCTTGCGGCTCAGACAATAGACTATGCCCGACTTGCCCGGATTCTGGCGTATATACTTGATGATGTCCTTCTCGGCATCCGCCTTGTCCCTGATTTCGTAGAGAAGGTTCGGGCGGTTGAAGGAAGACTTGAAAATCTCTGCACGATGTATGCCCAGGTTCTTGATTATATCGCTGCGGACCTTCGGGGTTGCAGTCGCGGTAAGAGCGACTATCGGAGCCCGGCCTATGTCATCTACCAGGGCGCGGATACGGCGGTATTCCGGCCGGAAATCGTGCCCCCATTCCGAGATGCAGTGCGCCTCGTCCACGGCATAGAACGAAATCTTTATCTCTCTAAGGAGCGCAACGTTATCTTCCTTGGTAAGCGATTCCGGGGCCACGTAGAGTATTTTTGTCTTTCCGCTGAGCAGATGCTCCCGAACCTCCTCCGCCTGCTGTCTGGACAGGGATGAATTCAAGAAATGGGCGATGCTTTCCTCTCCCGCTTCAAAACCGCGGATGGCGTCGACCTGATTCTTCATCAGGGCAATCAGAGGGGAAATCACGATGGCCGTCCCTTCCATCATAAGTGCCGGCAACTGGTAGCACAGCGATTTGCCTCCGCCGGTAGGCATAAGGACAAACACGTCGTGTCCCTCGATTATGTTGGAAATGATCTTCTCCTGGTCTCCCTTGAAGTTGTCATACCCAAAAAAATCCTTGAGTGTCCGGTGAATTAGAGCGGAATCAGCTTTCATATGGTTATCGGTTTTCGAAATCTTTCATTGCCTGTACTAGAGATTTTACGTCGTCCAGCGTGCAGGCGTTGTATATGGAGGCCCTGAAGCCTCCTGCGTATCTGTGGCCTTTGATTCCAACTATGCCCCTGGCGAAAGCGAAATCCAGGAACTCCTGTTCCAGGGATTCGTTTCCCGGGCTCATCACAAACGTGACGTTCATCTCCGAACGGTCCTCCCGGGAGGCTACCCCCCGGAACAACGGGTTGCGGTCCACCTCGGCATACAGCAGATCCGCCTTGGCCCTGGCCCTTCGCTGCATTTCCTCCACTCCGCCGTTCTCCAGCGTCCACCGCAGGGTCTCGTGCATAACGAAAATCGGGAACACCGGAGGCGTGTTGAACATAGACTTATGCTCCGAGAGAAGGCTGTAATCAAGCATGGACGGTATGTGCCTGCTGACCTTGCCCAACGCGTCCTTCCTCACTATCACGAACGACACTCCCGCAGTGCCGGCATTCTTCTGGGCTCCTCCGTAAATCAGGGCATACCTGCTTATGTCTACCGGACGCGTAAGGATGTCGGAAGACATATCCGCCACAAGAGGTACGGGACAGTCAATATCCTTCTTGAGCCTTGTTCCATAAACCGTATTGCTTGTAGTGATATGCAGATAGTCCGCGTCTTCCGGAATGTCGAAGTCCTTCGGGATATATGTGTAGCCCTTGTCCGCCGAACTAGCCGCTATGACGGCATTCCCTATGCCGCAAGCCTCCTTATATGCCTTGCCGGCCCAAATTCCGGTGTCGAGATATGCAGCCTTGTGCTCAAGGAAGTTCATCGGCACACGGAGGAACTCCATGCTTGCCCCGCCGGCAAGGAAAAGAACGTCGTACCCGTCCGGGATATTCAGAAGACGTTTCCACAAGTCCCGTGTCTCGTCCATTATCCTCACCCATTCGTCTGAACGGTGGGAAACCGACAATACGGAAACCCCGGGCTGCGCAAAACTGCGCAAAGCTTCCGCCGCCCGGTCATAAACCTGATCCGGCAACAGGCAGGGGCCCGCATTGAATACGTGGACATCGGACATCACGGAACTAGTTTTTCGTTTATAAAGTTAATCAATTTCCCGGTTCGTTCCAAATAATCCTGTTCATCAGTCAGTCTTACCCTCAGTTCCAGAGAACAGGTCTGCGCGAAGTTCTGCGAACGCTGAGGCAGATTCATATCCTTGATGATCTTCATCACCTGGGGCATCAGGGAGTAATCATATTCCACCCTGTACCAGTATCCGGCCACCTTTGTTGTCACCTCCGCCTTGGCCAGGGCATCGGAGGCGGCCTCGCGATACGCCCTTATGAGCCCGGGGACGCCAAGCTTTATGCCTCCGAAATATCGGACCACAACCACAAGGACGTCACTCAGCCCGGCGGAATCTATTGCCGCAAGTATGGGACGGCCGGCCGTTCCGGAAGGTTCCCCGTCATCGCTTGCGCGCCAGTCGGAACCGTCCAGGCCAAGCCTGAAAGCATAACAATGGTGACGTGCATCGTGATACTCGTTCCTGAGCGAAGACACAATCTCCTTTATCTGTTCCTTGGTCTCGACCGGAAACACAAAGGAGATGAAACGGCTGCCAAGTTCCTTGTACAGGCCCTCAGACCTGGACGAAACGCTGTTATATGTATCCTTGATGCTCATTGCCTATCCAAATTTAATGAAATATTTCTATATTCGCACCATGATTTTCACATATAGAGTTACATTGGAGGGAATCAAAGGATTCTACAGAGTTTACAAGGTGAACTCGGAAAATTCCCTCTACACATTCCACAAGCAGCTGCGTTCGGATCTTGAATTCACTGTCGACCAGCCTATTCTGTTCAAAGCTTTCGACGCACAGGGCAACGTGGTTGCAAAATACGCCCTCATAGACCTGGGATACGGGTCAGTGGATATGATAAAGTTCTCAGATACCGTCAAGGCCGGAGCAGTCAAGTTCGTATACTTCTACGACGTCGCATCCAAGAAGAGCGTCAACATAACTCTGGAAGGCCAGGAGACCGGTACCATGGGTTCTCCTGCAATCGTGGAAACCAAGGGGCCTCTCCCTATCGATTTCGAGAACGGCTACGTGGCGTTCGAAGACCGTCCGGAAGAACATCGCGTCCACAAGCCTATGCCAGGCTCCCAGGACGAAGATGGTGACGACCCGGACGATGATGACATCGACGACGAGGATGATGAGGAAGACGACAAGGAAGAGGAAGAAATCATCTACGACAGCTCAGAAGAATAAACCAAGCCCCGGAAGTTGTTCAAACTCCCGGGGCTTTTCTATTGTACTATAGCGCTGGATTATTCAGCCTCAGGTGCAACGTATTTGCCAACCTTCTCGAGAGAGACGTTGAAAATAAGGGTTGAGTTAGGCTCGATTCCCTGTGTTCCGTTCTGGCCATAAGCAAGGTCTGAAGGAATATAGAGTTCGATCTCGCCACCTTCGCCGATAAGCTGCATACCCTCTGTCCATCCCTTGATGACTCTGTTGAGCACGAACTTGACAGCGTCGCCCTCAGGATCTGACTCATCGAATACGGTACCGTCAAGAAGGGTTCCCTTGTAACGTGCCCAAACTGTATCCACAGCTGCAGGCTTGACGTCGTTACCCTCGGAGATAATCTTGTACTGGAGTCCTGAAGGAGTTACCTGAACACCCTCCTTGGCCGCATTGGCTGCAAGGAACTTCTCTCCTGCCTCCTTGTTGGTAAGCAGAAGAATCTGGTGCCTCTTCTCAAGGAAAGCGTTGAAAATCTCGTTCATCCTGTTAGGGTCTACGGCGAACTGCTCTCCGAAATCCTCTGAACGAGGATTGCCCTTCGCATTGATAAAAGCCTGGATACCCTTACGAACCTGAGCATAGTTGAGATCTCCGAAATTGTAGTTCTTGATAAAGCTTCCGAAGTTCACGCCTACAAGGTAGCTGACAGTATCGATCTCTGCCTTGGTTGACTGATAATCCTTGATAGTCTTTTCAACTGGAACGGCCTCTCCGTTCTCTTCTGTAGCTGCCTCCTCTGCTTTTGGAGCGCAAGCTACGACAGCGAGTCCCAAGATAAGGGCTGCAAAAAATCTGGTTTTTTTCATTGTATTTAACATTTGTAAAGTTTTCTATAAATCCCACGCCAGGGCGGAAGCGCCAAGAATTGCGGCATCAGACTCCTTGAGGCTGGAGAACAACAGTTTCACCTTGCCCCTCCAGAGCTTGAGCACGTTTTCGTTCATGGCATCCAGAACCGGTTTCTCGAGGAACTCCCTCGAACGGGCAAGGCCTCCGAACAATACGATGGCCTCGGGAGCGCTGAACTCTATGAAATCCGCGAGAGAACGTCCCAGAATCTCTCCGGTGTAGTCGAATACACGGATCGAGAGCGCATCTCCGTTCTTTGCAGCTTCATAAACGTCTTTCGAGGTGATTTTGTCCAGGTCTCTGAGCAGGGACGGCTCATTGGACATATCCAGCCATTCGCGCGCAGTACGGGCGACTCCGATTGCCGAGCAGTATGCCTCAAGGCAACCGGCCCTTCCACATCCGCACAAACGTCCGTTATGACGCACAGCAATGGTATGCCCGAGCTCTCCGGCGAATCCATCGGAACCGTAAACGACTTTCCCGTCTATCACGATACCGCTGCCGACCCCGGTCCCCAGGGTGATCATTATGAAGTTCTTCATTCCCTTTGCCACGCCATAGGTCATTTCTCCCACAGCTGCGGCATTGGCATCATTGGTAAGGGAAACCGGCAGACCGCCAAGACGCTCCGAAAGCATCTTTGCAAACGGAACGGACTTCTTTGCAGCCCACTCCAGATTGGGAGCGAAGCCCACCTCTCCGGTGTAGTAGTTACCGTTGGGAGCTCCTACGCCCACTCCGCGTACCTGTCCTTCCTTGTCGGCCGCCTTTATGCAAAGTGCAACGGCATCCGCAAGAGCGGATATGAACGCATCCGCGTCATCTCCATAAATGTCTGAGCGGATTACGCTCTGATGAAGTACGTTTCCCATCATGTCAACGACTCCGATCTTGGAAGTCTGCCCGCCGACATCTACTCCAACGACATATTTCTTGTCTTCAGTTACAGCCATAAACCATTATTCTACAGGGATGTCCTTGTTCACGTTCTTTGAACCAACGAGTGCATAGAATACAAGGAATGCAAGGCAGGCAACGAGCAGCCAGTAGCTGTTCATGGAGCCGATCTTGTCTGCAAGAAGGTTCTGGAAGAATGGAATGATACCGCCACCGCAAACCAGAGTCATGAAGATTCCGGAAGCAGCTGCAGTGTATTTTCCGAGTCCCTCGGCAGAAAGGTTGAAGATCGCTCCCCACATCACAGAAGTGCAGAGACCGCAGAGCATGACAAGAATCAGGCAAACAGGGATAGCCTGTGCGCCGATCTTGATGACTGTTGCCTCAGGGATGAAGATAGCGACGATCAGAAGGGCAGCTGCGACGATGGAAGTGGTTGCAAGCATAGCCTTGCTGCTGACCTTGCTGCCTATTGCGCTGCCGCAGAGACGGCCGATAAGCATACAGAGCCAATATCCTCCGATGATGGTTCCGGTAAGGGCAGGTCCTACCCAGTCAAGTCCGGAGAAATAGATGTTTGCGGTATTTGGAATACCAACCTCGATACCTACATAGAAGAAGATGGAGATGGCGCCGAGTACGAAGTGACGGAATGAAAGAGGTCCGTAAGGATCCTTCTCGAACTTTCCGGCCTTGCGCGCAGCCTTCTCCTCAGGGGTCTCCATATGAGGCTCAGGAATATTGGTGAGGGCGATGATGATTGCTGCAATCACAAAGATTGCCATAGCGATTGCCATTGCCGGAGCGGCATCCTTGACGTTTGCGGTTTCAACGCTTCCTCCTACAAGATAGCCCAGAAGGATAGGAGCGATTGTTCCTCCGATGGAGTTGCAGCTTCCGCCGAGCTGGATAAGACGGTTACCCTTGTTTCCGCCACCGCCGAGGGTGTTGAGCAGAGGATTGACGACAATGTTGAGAAGACACATTGAGAAACCTGCTACGAAAGCGCCTGCAATGTACACTCCGAATGATTCTGCAGGACCTGCGATCCACTGGATTCCGACACCTGCAAGACCTACGAACACTGCAAGGAGGGCGGTGAACTTATAACCTTTCCTCTTGAGGATTATTCCGGCAGGAATACCCATGCAGAGGTAAGCGATGAAGTTGGCAAGCGATCCCAGCTGGGAGAGAGCCTTGGCATTGGCACTTCCTGCAAGGAACTGATTCTTGACGATCACACCCATGGAACCTGCGAAGTTGGTCACGAATGCAATCATGAAAAAGAGGGCGAACATCACCACAATAGCCGGGGTGTAGTTCTGCTTTTTGTTGTTAGTCATGGTTATTAAAATTAAATTGAGTTGATATTCTTTTCATTATAGAGGTCCTTGCCCTCCGGTGTAAAAGCGTATTGTATGCGGTCCGCATAGAATTTCTCGACATTGCGCCTTACCATCTTGGACGTCGTATTGAGCATTCCGTTCTGCTCCGTGAACGGTTCGTTCGCGATTACGACTGCAGCCGGCAACCATTTCTCCGGGAACATCCCCTCGTGGGCTCCACCCTTGCGGTATGCGTCCATATCCCTGCGGATCAGATCCAGCATCGCAATCTTCCCTTCCCTGTTGTCCGGGTCCAGTCCTTTGGCCCTCACCGCGTCTGAAAGAGCAGCCTTGTTCGGAACAATGACAACTACGGTGTATGGGCTCTGGTTGTTATACAGCACGGACCAGTCAATGAACCTCGTACTGTCCGTAAGGCTGTCCTCATACCCCTCCGGAGAATATTTCTCTCCGTCGGAAGAAATGAGAAGGCTCTTGAAACGGCCGGTGACGTACAGGAAGCGTGGATCATCGGCACAGATGTAGCCTCGGTCACCGGTATGCAGCCATCCGCCCACTATCGTTGAACGGGTAGCCTCCGGGTTTTTCCAATAACCGGCCATTACATTCTCTCCCCTGATGACTATCTCGCCCGTTTCTCCGTGAGGAAGTTCGTTGCCGGACTCGTCACAAATCTTGATCTCCATAGGCTGCACGGTGCGTCCGGACGATCCGAACCTCGCGTGCCCTGCGGAATTCGCGCAGATTACCGGCGTGGCTTCAGACAGGCCGTAGCCCTGGAAAACAGGTATGCCTATTGCGCAGAAATACCTCTGGAGTTCGATATCCAGAAGGGCCCCGCCACCGATGAAGAACTTCATGTTGCCTCCGAAATTCTGCCGTATCGGGGCAAACACCTTCTTGTCGAAGAACTTTACCAGTATGCCGCGCCACCACTGCCTGATGCAAGGTTCACCCATATTGTAGTACTCCCTGTTGTAGGCTATGGCATTGGCGAGAGCGAAATTGTACAGTTTCTCCACCTTCGGGCCCTTGCGGCGGATTCCGCTCTCGATATTCTTGCGGAAGTTGCGGGAAATCGCAGGTACGGAGAGCATCACGTCGGGCTTGACCTCATTTATTGCAATCGGGATGTTCTTCAGCATGGTGATCGCACTCCTGCCTCCCGGCACGGTAGCGATGCTGCCTCCGTTTGACATCATGAAATAGAAGCCGGCCACGTGGGCGAAACAGTGGTCCAGGGGAAGAATGATCAGCATTGTCCAGGACTCGCCCACCTTGACGACGGAATTGCACTGTTCAACGTTGGCGGTATAGTTCCTGTGAGTGAGGAGTATGCCCTTGGGATCCGCCGTAGTGCCGGACGTATAGCTGATGTTGGCATAGTCATCCGGTCCTATGGACTTTATCCTCTGTTCCAGTTCGTCCTTTCCGGTACGCAGGAACTCCAGTCCGGATGCACGAAGGTCCGAGATATGGATTTCCCCATCTTGCAGGGGAATGTCGTCAAGGACTATCACTTTCTCGACACAAGGGCATTGCGGAACGACCCTGCGGACTTTCTCTATCTGACTCTCGGAGGCTATGACAAAACGGGAATCCGAATGCCTGATACGGAACAGGAGGTCGGTGTCCGACTCAAGTTTGAACGAAAGAGGGACGTTTACACCTCCGGCGTAAAGGATTCCAAGTTCGATCATCACCCAAAGATTGCGTCCTTCGGATATAAGGGCCACTTTCTCTCCCTTCTTGAGTCCCAAAGCCATAAAACCCGCAGCGAGGATGCGTCCCTCGTCCCGGGTTTTCATATATGATGTCTCTGTCCAGACACCTCCGGTCTTCTCCTTGAGGAACACCCTGGAACTGTACTGGGTCGAATACTTTTCTACAAAATCGATGATTGTAAGTTTTTCCTGCATAGTTTCTACTTCTTCTGCGAGAAGAGCCCGAACAACTGGGCATCAATCATATCTGTCACCTTCTCGAAATCCTCAGCCTTATTCCCGAATTTGATATGGTCTGCATCCACGATAAGCAGATTGCCTTTGTAATCCCTTATCCAGTTTTCATATTTCTCGTTAAGGCCGGTCAAATAATCAATCCTTATGCTACGCTCATATTCGCGCCCTCTTTTCTGAATCTGTGCAATCAGATTCGGGATGGACGACCTGAGATAAATCAGCAGGTCGGGAGTTCCCACCAGGGACATCATGAGATCGAAAAGATCGGAGTAGTTCTCGAAATCCCTCGAGGACATAAGCCCCATATCGTGAAGGTTTGGAGCGAATATCTTGGCATCCTCATAAATCGTCCTGTCCTGGATCACAATCTCGTCGGAATTGGCGATATCCACCACATCCTTGAAGCGCTTGTTCAGGAAATATATCTGGAGGTTGAATGACCATCTTTCCATATCTTCATAGAAATCAGCCAGATAGGGATTAAAGTCAACGGACTCGAACTTGGGAGTCCAACCATAGTGGGCGGCCAGCATCTTGGTAAGCGTAGTCTTGCCGCTGCCTATATTACCTGCTACTGCTATATGCATATTCCTAATCGCTAATAATCAACAAAAATAGTCATTTTATTTGAACAAACCGAATAATTCGGCATCTATCTTGTCCGTAATCAGGGCAAAGTCTTCCGGGCGGTTCTGGAAATCCAGATTGTCCGCATCTATGACAAGAAGCCTTCCGGGATACGACGCAATCCATTCGTCGTATTTGCGGTTGAGTCCGTCGAGGTACTCGATGCTCATGCCCTGCTCATAGTCACGACCTCTTTTCTGAATCTGGTACACAAGATGTTTTATGGAGGATTTCAGGTATATGAGCAGGTCTGGAGGGCCCACCATTGTCATCATCTCCTCGAACAGGAGCATATAAGTCTCATAATCCCTCCGGGAAAGGTTGCCCATCTCGTAATTGTTGCGGACAAATATGCAGACTCCCTCGAAAAGTGTCCTGTCCTGGATGACGACATCCTTCGACTTCGCAATTTCAAGCACATCCCTGAAACGCTGGGCCAGAAAGTAAGTCTCAAGATTGAAGGACCAGCGCGGAATATCCTTGTAATAATCCTCCAGATACGGATTGTATGTAACAGATTCATACTTCGGCACCCACCCGTAGTGCTCTGAAAGCATCTTCGTAAGTGTGGTCTTTCCGCTCCCTATGTTTCCCGCTATTCCGATATGCATCTTCCTTGTCTTATTTTATCACAAAATTAGCATAACTTTTGTTATTTTTGCTTTCTGAATGATGAAACTGAAACATTTTTACTTCAATCCTTTCCGCGAACATTGCGGCGTAATAAGCGATAATGCCGGAAATGCGGCGATAGTGGATCCGGGAGCGATGACTGCGGACGAACTGGACAGCCTTGAGTCATACATTGCGGCGGAGGGCCTCAAACCTGCGGCGATACTTCTGACGCACGCCCACTTCGACCATATCTACGCAGTGCGTCATCTTCAAGACAAGTTCAACATTCCGGTGTACATGCATCCGGACGAGAAAGAAGTAATGAAGATATCCGCCAAGGATGCCTCCCGTTACAACCTGCCCGTTCCGGATACGGGTTTCATCACCACGGACGTACTGGACTCACAGACCATCTGCGCCGGTGAACTCCGATTCACCGTCATACATACTCCGGGGCACAGTCCCGGAGGCGTCTGCTATTACGACAAGGCAGATTCCATACTGTTCTCCGGCGACACCTTGTTTGCAGGAACCATAGGCCGCAGCGACCTCGGAGGCGGGGATTATGACAAGGAAATCGTTTCCATAATGGAGAAGCTCATGGTGCTGGACGCCGACACCGAACTGTTCCCGGGACACGGATGTTGCAGCAGCATAGGTTATGAAAGGTCCAACAACCCGTTCCTGGAACCTTTCAACGAACCGGAAGAGCTTCCGGCCCCGGATGACGGGCAATAGATTATGAAGGACATTCCGTACATAAAGATAAGAGGTGCCAGGTCCCACAACCTTCAGAACGTGGATGTAGACATACCACGCCGCAAGTTCGTCGTCATCACGGGAGTCAGCGGCAGCGGAAAGTCGTCCCTGGCGTTCGACACCATCTACGCCGAGGGCCAGAGGAGGTATATGAACACCCTGTCCCCGTATGCCAAGCATTTCATGGGGATACTCCGGAAACCGGAGGTCGAGAGCATCACCGGACTCAGCCCCATAATCGCCATAGACCAGAAGACTACAGGCAACAACCCGCGCTCCACCGTGGGCACGATAACCGAAATATCGGATTTCCTGCGGCTGCTGTATGCCAAGGGGTCCACGGCCTACTCGCCAGAAACAGGCAAGGAACTTGTCCGCTTCAGCGATTCACAGATTGTCGAACTGATACTTCGGAAGTTCAACGGAAGGAAGTGCATGCTCCTCTCCCCCATGGTCCGGGGCAGGAAGGGACATTACAGGGATCTGTTCGAGCAGCTCCGGAAAAAGGGCTTCGCCCAGGTTGTCGTAGACGGGGAACTCCAGGACCTGGCCAGCCTGGAAGAGGTGGACAGGTACAAGGGGCATTTCATAGAACTGGTGGTTGACAAGCTCAAACCGGGGGAAGGGGACGAAAAGCGCATACGCGACTCTGTGGGGCGGGCTTTGGAACTGGGAAAGGGCTCGGTCCAGGTTCTGGACATCGAGACATCCGTCACCAGTTACTTCTCCAAACACCTGGTGGATCCGGAAACCGGGATTTCCCTTCAGGAACCGGCCCCGCACAGTTTCTCTTTCAATTCGCCGGAAGGATACTGCCCTCACTGCAAAGGATTGGGGACAGTGGTCAACATAGATATCGATTCAATTATTCCGGACAAGAGCCTCAGCGTGGCCGATGGCGGGATAGCCCCACTGGGAAGGATGAGGGAGAACCGCAAGTTCGAAATGGTGCGCGCCGTCGCCAGAAAGCTCAATTTCTCTCTGTACGAGCCGGTAGGGAGCCTGCCGGACGAGGCTGTAACCCAGCTTGTATTCGGGTCCGACGACCTCTTCCGCATAGGAGAAGGCCTCCAGACCGAGATGGTGACCTGGCCCGGAGTCGTGGATGACATAGATGACAGGATAGTCTGCCCTGTTTGCAACGGGACAAGACTCAAAAAGGAGACCGAGTGTTTCAAGATAGACGGAAAGACGATCTCACAGGTAAGTTCTATGGAAATCAGCGAGCTCCAGAAATGGCTCGCATCCCTTCCAGACAAACTTCACGGCCGCCAGAGCGCAGTCTCGCGTGACATACTCAAGGAACTCTGTGACCGGGTGGACTTCCTTATGGACGTAGGGCTGGACTACCTTTCCCTGGACAGGGCTACAGCAACCCTTTCCGGCGGAGAAAGCCAGCGCATAAGGCTGGCCACCCAGATAGGGTCAAAGCTTGTCAATGTCATATACATACTGGACGAGCCGAGCATAGGACTTCACCAGAAAGACAACCGCAAACTCATATCTTCTCTTAAAAAACTCAGGGACGAGGGCAACACCGTCATAGTTGTGGAACACGACACGGAAACGATGAACTCTGCGGACTGGATAGTGAACGTGGGACCCGGAGCCGGGGAAAAAGGCGGCCGCATCTGCTACAGCGGTCCTTCCGTCAAGACGGAGGACATCATCGACGTACCGGACAGTCGCCGCAGCGGGAACGGGAAGTACCTCACTCTGAGGGGTGCATCCGGGAACAACCTCAAGGGCATCGACGCAGCCTTCCCTCTGGGATGCCTCATAGGAGTAGCCGGAGTGAGCGGCAGCGGAAAATCATCCCTTGTCAACGAGACGCTGATGCCAATACTCAAGGGCAAGTTCTACAATTTCAAGGAAAAGCCTCTGCCGTACGGCAGCATCGAGGGGGTCGAAAACATAGACAAGGTGATAGAGATAGACCAGAGCCCTATCGGGCGCAGCCCGCGCTCCAATCCTGCAACCTTTACCGGCGTTTTCTCCGATATCAGGGACCTGTTCGAGAAAACCAACGATGCCAAGGTACGCGGTTTCACTGCCGGAAGGTTCTCCTTCAATGTCGAGGGAGGCCGCTGCCCGCAGTGCAAGGGTGCCGGAATAAAGTTGGTGGAAATGAATTTCCTGCCGTCCGTAAGCGTGGTATGCGACGAATGCAGGGGCCGGCGTTACAAGGATGACACGTTGTCCGTGAAGTACAAGGGCAAGGACATCAACGACGTACTGGAGATGTCCATCAGCGAGGCTTACGAGTTTTTCGGCAATCACCCCAAGATAGCTGCCAAGCTCAAGGCGCTTCTGGACGTTGGACTGGGATACATACGGCTCGGACAGTCTGCGGTAAGCCTTTCCGGAGGCGAAAGCCAGAGAATGAAACTGGCTGCCGAACTTTCGCGCAAGGCCACGGGAAAGACTCTGTATATGCTTGACGAACCTACCACAGGACTCCATGCCAAAGATGTCAAAGTTCTTCTTGGCGTTCTGCAAAGGCTTGTAGACCAAGGAAATACTGTAATCATTATCGAACACAACCTGGACGTTCTGAAGAGTGTGGACTACATTCTGGATATGGGGCCTCTGGGCGGACGCTCTGGCGGACGCATCATAGCGGCAGGTACTCCGGAAGAGGTTGCACTCGACCCATCCAGCGTCACGGGACCGTTCCTAAAGGAAATATTATGACGAAGATTGAATCAGCAAGACAAGAATATGCCGACTGGTGCAAGGCCATAGGCATCGACACCATTCAGAAAGTCAACGAGGCCATCCTGGCCGGCAAGGGAATCGAACTCATCAACCTTTGCGAGGCCCGGCAGGAGCGCAAGTATGCCGAGGCCGCAAACCAGATTTACTGGCGCAGGAACGAATCCAGAATCGTAATGATGTCCGGGCCGTCGTCCAGCGGCAAGACATCATCATCGCTTAGAATCGCCCAGCAGTGCCGTGTCCTGGGCCTGAACCCAAAAGTGATCGAGTTGGACAACTACTTTGTAGACAGGGAGTTCACTCCAAAGGACGAGAATGGGGAATACGACTATGAAGCCCTGGAGGCCATGAACATAAAACTGCTCGGGGAAAACCTCAACGACCTGCTTGCAGGAAAGGAAGTGACAATTCCGCGTTTCGACTTCAAGAACGGAAGGAGCCTGCTGGAAGACGGTCACAAGATGAGGCTGGAACAGGGAGACATACTCTTCATGGAAGGCATACACGCCCTCAACCCGGCTCTGACCCCTACCATAGACCAGAGCAGAATCTTCAGGATTTACATCTCTGCACTGTCTGCTCTTCCTGGTGGCGAGAAAGTGCATAACTCGACGACGGACAAACGTCTCTTGAGAAGAATCGTCCGGGACAACCGCACCCGCGGAATATCTCCGGAAGACAACATACTCAGGTGGCCTTCCGTAAGACGCGGAGAAAACCGCAACATTTTCCCTTATGAAGAGAATGCCGACGTGGTGTTCAATTCGTCCACACTGTATGACGTACCTCTGCTCAAATACTACGCTGAACCTCTGTTATATGGAATCAGCGAGGCATCCCCTGCATATGAGAAGGCACAGCAGCTGCTCGCCTTCCTTACAAAGATCACCGCGCTCAAGCCTGCGGAAATCGCCGCCATCCCACCTACCTCGATCATGAGGGAATTCATAGGAGGCCAAACCCTATAGACGAAATGTGGATCTGTCTGGTAATAATATCCGCTGTCCTGCTGGGGCTTTATGATGTCTGCAAGAAACAGTCTCTCAAGAACAATTCGGTCTTGATGGTACTGCTCTGCACCACGGCGCTGTCAACCGCATACCTGGCGCCATGGTTCCAGACCGGCAACTCCTCGGATTACCTGCGGATAGCCTTGAAAGCCGTGCTTGTGGCCTGTTCCTGGATCAGCGGTCTTGCGGCAATGGAGCTGGTTCCATTATCCACTGTCAGTACCCTCAAGGCCAGCAGGCCGGTATTCGTACTGCTGTTTTCCATACTGCTGTTTTCGGAAAGGCTCAATGCCCTGCAATGGGTCGGGAGCATTCTGGCAATAACTGCGATATTCATACTCAGCCGCGCCAGCCGCAAGGAAGGAATAGTCTTCTCCCACAGCAAGGGAATACTGTATATGGTGCTCTGCATAATCACGGGGGTTGCCAGCGCACTGTATGACAAACATATACTGGGGTTCATGGACCCAATGTTCGTCCAGTGCTGGACAAACCTTTTCACAACAGTCATCCTTGCGCTTGCTCTGACAACGGACTACTTCATCGACCGCAAAGGTTTCCGCCCGTTCAAGGCAGACTGGGTATTGCCTGTGACAGCACTGCTGATCACGCTTGCGGATTTCTTCTATTTCAAAGCCTTGAGCACAGAGGGTTCGCTGCTGTCCGTCGTATCTATGGTAAGGCGCAGCAGCGTGTTGGTGCCGTTCATCTTCGGAGCCGCATTGTGGCACGAGAAAAACATCCGGGGCAAATCCGTAGCGCTCCTGATAATGCTTGCAGGAATAGCTCTGATTACTTGGGGAACTATCTGAGAACCTCCGAGAGCACTTTGAGGGACTGTACGTTGATGGCGGTCTCGGTATGACGCGAGAGATACAGGATCAGAGACTGTGCGATATCGTTCCTCGTCCTGCCGCTCATTGGCAGAAGAAGGGCCCCGGCTACCGGCAGGGAAACGAGTTCCTTGACCACACCCAGGTTCTCTCCGACAAAAGGGGCCAGGTCCTCGACCGAAGCCTCAAAGCCCAACTGGGATGTAAGCCCCAGAAGAAACAGGAGATGGAAATTGCTGAAGTCGGACTGGAGCGCATCAAGTTCCAGCACACTCTTGCAGCACCAGTCAAACAGGGATTCGCTTTCCATCCCCTCACGAACGGTCCTGTATAGGACCTCGCTTACGAACAGGGCAATCGCATTCTTGTATACGTCCGACCTTATAGAGTTCAAAGGATGGCTCAGGCTTACGTTACGGATCCGCCACAAACTGGACCTGGGATTCTCCGACACCTCGGCGTCCAGAATGTTCAGGGGCAGGAAAAGAGCCATTGGAGTGGTTCTGGAAACGGTGGCTATGAAACTGCGCCGGCCGAAATCGCGGCTCAGCGTATGCAGCACGACAGCATTCTCCCTGATTTTGGTCAGGGACAGAACCAACATTACCGTGCGGGTGTTCATTGCTGTCCTTTCAGCCACGCGGCCATGGAGCGCAGCGATTCTCCCCTATGGGAAATATTGTTCTTGTCCTCTTCCGACACCTCGGCAAGAGTCTTTCCGCCATATACGTCCGGAACAAAGACAGGATCGTATCCGAATCCCCTCGTGCCGGATTTGGCAGGGGCTATACTGCCGTCCATCCTCCCCTCGAACTGGTGAACACTGCCGGAAATGATGAGGGTGACCACACAGCGGAAACGAGCCTTGCGGGATGCTCCGGGGCCTTTCTTTTCAATCTCAGAAAGGAGTTTTACTATATTGGCATCAAAATCGTGGCCATCGCTGGCATATCTTGCAGAATGCACTCCGGGAGCTCCGTCCAGGCAGTCGACCTCCAGACCGGTGTCATCTGCAAAACAGTCCCGTCCGGTCCTTTCATACACATACATCGCCTTCTGGAGGGAATTCTGGGCCAGGGTATCGCCTGTCTCAGGAATTTCTTCCGTTATGCCCAGATCGGCGGGGGTGAGAAGCTGGAATCCCGGGCCAAGGATATCCGACGCCTCGGCAAGTTTTCCTTTGTTGCCAGTAGCGAAAACAAGTTGTATCATATCAGCGGACTTTGAAGTGCCTGTTTGAGCTGTTCGTCATAGCGCAGACGTATCCGGACTCCGGCGGCCTGGAAATAATACCTGACTGCTATCTCTTCCTCGATGAAAGGTATCAGTTCATCCTTCTTGAGCCTGAGCACGGTCTCCTTGTCCATATCCAGAGCCTTCTCCAGGGCATCCATCTGTTCTGCGACAGTGTCCAGCAGACCGTCCTTTTCAAGTTCCTTGCGGGTCTGGTCGAAATAGGTGCGGGCATATGAACGGTAGTCGAACTCCTTGTCCTTTGCAAAGTTCACGAAATCATCGAACTCGCAGAAATGGAAGTCGTCAACCGCTGGAATGCTTTCGTGCTTGCGGACAAACTCCAAGGCATACTGCTCCACAATTCCGCCAAGTACGACGGCATAAGTCACACGGCTGTAATCCCGGCTTTCGAGTTCCACGTCCGGAGTGATTCCGCCTCCATCCCTGACTGTCCTTCCGGATGCTGTATGGAACTCGCGAGTGAGGGAATCCGGAATTGCGCCCACACTGCCGTCATCGTTCCTGTTGGAATAGTCGATAGCCTGCACGCAGCGGCCGGACGGGGTATAATACTTTGCCGTGGTAAGCTTGATCTGTCCGTTGTAAGGAAGTGAGCGTATGCTCTGCACGAGTCCCTTTCCGAAGGTACGGCGTCCCATTATCGTAGCCCGGTCAAGGTCCTGGAGCGCTCCGGAGACGATTTCCGATGCCGATGCAGACCCGGAGTCTACCAGAACTATCAAAGGCATATTGATGTCCAAAGGCTCTTTTGTGGTCTTCCAGGTATGGGACTCGGCGGGACCTTTGGAAGTCACGACGACGGAACCCTTTGGAACAAACAGCGAAACTATGTCAACCGCTTCCTGGAGGAGTCCTCCCCCGTTACCCCTGAGGTCCAGGACAAACTTCTTCATCCCCTGCGACTTGAGCTTCAGGAAAGCCTTGCGGAGATCGTCGGACACTCCTTCCGTGAATCCGCTCTGAAGGACATATCCGGTCTGAGGGTCGATCATTCCGGCATATTCTATATCCGGAAGATGTATGCTCTCACGGACAACGTTCACGGTGACGGTATCTCCGGTACGGAGTTTCTTTACTTCGAACACCACCGTGGTATGAGGCTCGCCACGCATCTTTTCGCTGGCCTGGGCGGATGTAAGCGAGTGTGTGCTTTCCGAATCTATCGAGAGTATCTCGTCTCCGCAGGAAAGGGAGTTCTTGTGGGCCGGAGAATTCTCGTATGGCTCGTTGATGATGACGTTACCGTCCACGTCCGGTTTGTAAATGACGGCGCCTATCCCTCCGTAACTCTTGTTTATCATCATCCTGAGGTCCTCGTTCTCCTCTTCCGGAATATAAACCGTATATGGATCCAGTTGCTCGAGCATTGCATCCACGGCAGCCCTCTGCATACGGTCAACAGGCAGGCTGTCGACGTATGAACGGTTGAGTTCCTTGACTATGGCGCCGTAAATCTCGGTCCATTTGGCAAGCCTGAAATTCTTGGACTGGGCACCTGCAGGAACGGAAATAGCAAGAGCCGTCAAAACAACGGCGAAAAACCTAACTGTTCTCTTCATTTTCTTTCCAGATATAAATCTTGTCTCCCCTGCGCAGACGGACGGGAACCGCCACTGAGCAGCGGACACCTTTCCCTGCAATATCCGTGCTTAGAAGGTTCACCCTTATGTCTTCCGCAGTGAATTCCTCTACTCCGGTGGTGGAGCCTATCGCCATCACGCAATCCCCCTTGCGCAGCGGAGCGCTCTCGACGGCAATCTCGGCCACGCTTATACGGTCGAAGAAGTTGGTGACCTTGCCGCAGTGTACCTTCTTGCGGGTAGCCTGGCTGCCGTAAACGTTGCTCCACTGTCCTAGGTACGCCCCCTGGTAGTATCCGTCCCAGAATCCGCGGTTGAACACGCTGCCAAGTTCCTGTTTGAGTTGTGCGGCCATTTCCTGGGAGAAAGTGCCTGCGGCTACGGCATCGGCCGCCCTGCGGTAGCAGGATGCGCAGCGCTTGACGTACTCGGCGCTGCGGGCGCGTCCCTCGATCTTGAACACCTTGACTCCGGAATCTATTATCCTGTCCATGAATTCTATGGTGCAGAGATCCTTCGGGGACATTATGTATTTGTTGTCTATTTCCAGCTGATTGCCGGTTTCCAGATCGGTGACCTGATAGCCCCTGCGGCAGATCTGAAGGCATTCACCCCTGTTGGCGGATGCGCCGTAGCTGTGCAGGCTCAGGTAACATTTCCCCGAGATGGCCATACACAGGGCTCCGTGGGCGAACATCTCGATACGCACGAGTTCCCCGGACGGGCCTTTGATTCCCTCCCGGACTATGGTTTGATATATGTCCTTGACCTGGTCCAGATTAAGTTCCCTGGCAAGTACCACCACGTCTGCAAACTGGGCGTAGAATCGCAGCGACTCCACGTTCGAGATGCTCAACTGGGTAGAGATATGCACCTCGAGTCCTATCCTGCGGCAGTACTGGATGGCGGCCATATCGGATGCTATGATCGCGCTCACTCCGGCAGCCTTGGCTGCATCGAGGGCTTCTCTCATCGCATCCAGGTCCTCCTGATAAAGGACTATGTTGAGTGTCATATACGACTTGACCCCGGACTCGTTGCAGATCCTTACAACCTCGGCAAGGTCATCGGCCGAGAAATTGTTGGCGGAATGGCTGCGCATGTTGAGCCGGCCCACTCCGAAGTACACGGAATCAGCACCGCCCTGGATAGCGGCTCTAAGGCACTCGAAGTTGCCCGCAGGGGCCATTATTTCCAATTCACCGGGATTCATTTCACTCTTCCTATGAGTTTCGTTTCAAAACGTTTGAGTATTTCCTGCCTTACAGGACTCAGGTGAAGGGGATGTATGGCATCGAGGGCGCGGTCGCTGAAACGGAGGATTTCCGCCTTGGCGTCTTCGTCCACCCCGAGTCTTGAGTAAAGATTCTTTACGGTATCTATCTTGAACTCCTTCTGCTCCCTTGTATCTACAGGCAGGGCCATTGCCGACAGAAGTTCCGATTTGTCTGCAGATTTCTCAAAGGCCCTGGTAAGAAGCCAGCTCTTCTTGTTGTTGACAATATCACCTCCGATAGGCTTGCCGAAAACCTTTTCATCCCCGAACGTATCCAGGTAGTCGTCCGCTACCTGGAAAGCCATACCCAGTTCATAGCCATAGCGGTACAGGGCTTCCTGCTTGAATTCGTCCGCGCCGCCTATGATTGCTCCTATCTGGGCCGAGCAGGCCAGCAGGACCGCTGTCTTGAGGCCTATCATCTTCTCGTATTCCTCCATAGGGACACTTTCCTTCTCCTCAAAATCCATATCAAGCTGCTGTCCTTCGCAAACCTGGGCGGCAGTGTTGTTGAACAGCGAGAAAACGGAAGCGTGATGGCAGGCCGAGGTCGTACATATTCGCTTGTAACTGTCGATGAGCATGACGTCTCCGCTCAATATTGCCGTGTCGGGGTTCCATTTTTTCCAGACGGTGGGCTCACCGCGACGCAAAGGAGACTTGTCCATTATGTCATCGTGGATAAGAGTGAACGAATGGAACACTTCCAGCGCCCTGGCAGGCTCGATGATATCCTGGTCCAGATGGTCCTTGAAAAGAGAATATGTGGTAAGGCACAACAGAGGCCTCACTCTCTTTCCACCTATGCCGATCATATATCTCAGAGGGTCGTACAGGCCCTTGGGCTCATTCGGGAACTCGATTCCGGAAAACATTTCGGAAACGGCATTCTCCAATTCTAGTTCTGTAATCATATCTTACAAAGATAGCGTATTTATTTGTATATTTGTAAATATGAAAGGAGAAGCCACTGTAGTGATGAATGCCGGCAGTCATTATCTGCTGAGCAAGCTTCCGGAATGGGAACTGTTCCCCGCCGTCCTGGCCGGAAAGGTCCGGCTGGCAAAGGGAGGTTCGACCAATCCCGTGGCAGTCGGGGACCTGGTGGAGTGGGAAGCGGCATCCGTCATTGACGAGGAGCACCCTGCAGTCATTACGGGAATCAAGCCGCGCTCCAACTATGTGATACGGCGTTCCACCAACCTCTCCAGGCAATCTCACGTAATAGCTTCCAATCTGGACCGCGCCATCATAGTCGTGACCCTCTACTTTCCGGAAATAAAACTTCCTTTCCTGGACAGGCTGCTGGTCACCTGCGGCGTTTACGGAATCCCGGCTACAATCGTACTCAACAAGATCGACCTCTACAGGGACTTTGACCCGGAATACCTTTCCGCCTTCCACAAAATCTATGAAGGTGCGGGATATCAGGTGATCGAGACCTCCGCCAGAACAGGAGAAGGGATCGGGACCCTGCGGGAACTGTGCAAAAGCGGGCTGAATCTGCTGAGCGGGGAATCAGGAGTGGGAAAATCCTCTCTGGTGAAGATGCTGGACCCTTCCCTGAATCCGAAGATAGGTACCATCTCCGACGTCCATCTGCAAGGCAAGCACACCACTTCCCTGTACCAGATGTATCCGCTCGCGAGCGGAGGCTGGATCATTGACACTCCGGGGCTGCGAGGGTTCGGACTGGTGGATCTGGAAAAGGAGGAGATATCGAAATACTTCCCAGAAATGCTGGAAGCCTCCGGAGGATGCCGTTTCACCCCCTGCACCCATACTCACGAGCCCGGCTGCGCCGTCAAGAAAGCGGTGGATGACGGAGTCATTTCCGCAGAAAGATACAATTCCTACCTGGGGATGCTCCAGGAAGACCAGAAATTCCGTTGAGAAGAATTGACAGGGAAATACTCAGGCTAGCTCTTCCGAGCATTCTGGCGAATATCACCATCCCGCTTGTAGGAATGGTGGATACTGCCGTGGCAGGGCATCTGGCCCAGGACGGAAATGCCGGAGCGGCAGTATTCATAGGAGCCATTTCGGTGGGGTCCATGATATTCAACCTGCTTTACTGGAACTGCTCCTTCCTGCGCACCGGCACCGGAGGCATAACTGCCCAGGCATACGGCCGTTCGGACCTTCACGAATGCGCATCGATATTCGTAAGGAGCATGATCACTTCCGCCGCTCTGGCCGCTCTGATACTTGCGCTTCAGTTGCCATTCCTCAAACTGTCCCTCCTGGTTACGGACGGATCCGCAGAGGTGGAGAGACTAGCGGCGCAGTACTTCCTGATCCGCATCTGGGCGGCACCTGCAACGCTGGGGCTGATGGCCTTCACGGGATGGTTCGTAGGTATGCAGGATTCGGTAAGCTCGATGTGGAAGGACCTTACGGTCAATATTGTGAACGTGATCGCCAGCATAGTGCTGTCGTTCGGAGCCGGCAGCTTCAAGGGCTTCGGATTCGCCGGGGTTGCACTGGGAACTGTCGTCGCCCAATACTCGGGGCTGTTGTATTGCATAGTCAAGAGCGCCATAAAATACCGCAACGTACTAAGCCTGTTCAAGTTCAGCGAGTTCCGCAGCCAGTTCGACCCCGTCAGGCTCCGTTCACTTTTCAGGATGAACGCCAACCTGGTGGTACGTTCCCTCTGCTTCACTGCGATATATCTGGGATACACACTGATAGCTACCGGAATCTCTGACCTCATGCTGGCCTGCAGCGCTATAATGATGCAGCTGCTTATGATATTCTCGTACTTCACGGACGGATTCGCATACGCATCCGAGGCCATGTGCGGCAAATACATAGGTGCACGCGACAGAAAAGGACTTGTAGCAACAATCAAGCACATATTCGTATGGAGCATGAGCATTGCCGTACTGTTCATAGGAATATATATCGTGACAGGGACTCCATTCCTGCGTTTGATGACCAGCGACGGGACCGTAGTGGAAGCCTGCGTGGAGTTCCTGCCGTGGCTGGTGGCAATGCCTCCCCTGGGCTGTGCAGCATTCACCTGGGACGGAGTGTATCTGGGAGCTACGGCTACCGGAGCCATCAGAAACTCCATGCTGGGATCTGCTGTGACATTCCTGCTGGTCTGGGGCATAGGAGTTGCAGTATGGAATCCGGACGGAGCGATGGCGATGCACCTGCTCATGGCAGCGTACTTTGCCCATCTGGCATACAGAACTGCGTATATGACAATTAAATACAAGAAATCGATAATAGACAGGTATTTTTAATCCGATATGAAAAAACATAAATCAAACAGGCAGTATTACGGCAGGCGCCGCCGTCCGGGCAAGAAAGTCTTCCCTGAATTCATAGGCAAGGTGCAGATGACACGAGAGGGCTTCATTTTCGTTCTGATAGAAGGTCAGGAAGACGACGTGTTCGTAAAGGCCTCGAAGACACGCAACGCCCTGGACGGAGACACCGTAAGGGTTGCCGTCACCCGCGAAAAGAGCGAATCCAAACGCCGGGAAGGCGAAGTGGTGGAGATTATCGAGCGCTCCGGACGCTCTTTCGTAGGAATAATGCACTTCGTGGGAGCCCAGGCCTGGGTCCTGATGCAGAGCAAGTCGATGCCATACGACATCGAGGTCGATGCCGATGAAGCCGCCGCAATGGGGGCCAAGGCGGGAATGAAGGTCGGAGTGGTTGTGGACCGGTGGAACCGCGGTGACTCCTGCCCTATCGGGCACCTTGTCGACGTGCTGGGAATGCCGGGAGAGAACGATACTGAAATGCACGCCATACTGGCCGAGTTCAATCTGCCATACAGGTTCGAGCCGGAAGTCGAGAATGCTGCGGACAACATTCCGGAAGAGATCACCAAGGCAGACCTGAAGGAACGCAGGGATTTCAGGGATGCTTTCACCTTTACGATAGACCCGGCCGATGCCAAGGATTTCGACGACGCCCTGTCATTCGAACCTCTGGACAACGGCAATTATGAAATAGGTGTGCACATCGCGGACGTTTCACACTATGTACTTCCCGGCTCTGCCGTTGACAAGGAAGCACGTGAAAGAGGCACCTCGGTCTATCTTGTAGACCGCACCATACCCATGCTGCCGGAAAAGTTGTGCAACAAACTCTGTTCGCTGCGTCCAGGCGAAGACAAGCTGACCTTCTCGACAGTATTCGAGATTAGTCCGAAGGGCGAAATCAAAAGCAGTTGGATAGGCCGCACGATAATACGGTCGGACCACAGACTCGACTATGACCAGGCCCAGCAGATGATAGAGAATCCGTCCGACGAAGGCAGACTGCAGGAAGCGATAACAGTTCTGAACGCGCTGGCCGGACGTTTCAAGAAAAAGAGACAGAAAGCAGGAGCCATCGACTTCGACCGTCCGGAAATGAAGGTGGAAGTGGACGAAAACGGCAAGCCTGTAAACGTATATCAGAAGGTGAGCAAAGAAGCCAACTGGCTCATAGAAGAGTTCATGCTCCTTGCCAACAGGACCGTCGCCGAATTCGTCGCTACCGAGGGAAAGATGAACGGTTCCGCCTCACGCAAGGCAAAAGCCTTCGTTTACCGCGTGCACGACATACCGGACGTGATAAAGCTTATGAACCTCAAGGCATTCGCCAAAGGATTCGGATACAAGATGGGTGACAAGCTCGAGGGCCGTGCAGCCGCAAAAGAGATAGGCTCTCTGCTTGACAGTTCCAAAGGGAAGCCGGAATACGGCGCCTTCCAGGACATTGCTCTCCGCGCTATGGCAAAGGCTGTATACAGCACGGACAACATTGGCCACTATGGACTGTCCTTCCCGTTCTATACACATTTCACCTCACCTATCAGAAGATATCCGGACACTATGGTACACAGGCTGCTGTCCCAGTATCTTGCAGACTCCAAGACGGCGGACAAGGATGCACTGGAAGCGGAATGCCAGCATGCAAGCGCACGCGAGCAGCTTGCCGCCGATGCGGAAAGGGCCAGCGTCAAATACAAGCTGGTGGAATTCATGCAGGACAAGATAGGCCAGGAATTCACAGGACATATTTCCGGCATAACGGAATGGGGAATGTATGTGGAAATAGAACCTACCCACATAGAAGGGATGGTGCCCCTCAGGGAAATCAAATCCGATTTCTATGAATTCGACGAGAAACTATACCGTCTCAAAGGCCGCAAGGGTAAGATATACAGGCTTGGTGACCAGGTCCGCATCCGCGTCAAGGACGCCCAACTGGAGCAGCGGTTGCTGGACTACGAGCTCATAGAGGAACAAGCCCTGTAAAAAGGAAATGCCGGTCGTCTGACCGGCATTTCCTTTAATATGACTGGCTGCCCTAATACAGGTCGCTGTAGTCGAACGAGAACATTTCGTCTATCACCTTGTTCAGGTTGTACAACTTGATAAGATGAGAAATCTCAGGGTCGAGATTTCCTCGGTGAACGTAGATGTCCTTCTGCTTGCAGGCCTTGAGGTAGCACTCGACTGCCTTCTGGTCCTCTCCGAGACGTGAATACAGGATGGCGAGGAGGTAGTTGACCTCGGCAGTACGGTCCATCGGAGAGAGTATCATCATCGCACTCGTATTGCGGTTGAGGGCCGTATATGCGACAGCGGTGTTGAAGTCATTGTACGGACGCAGATATTCGAGAGCCTCGGCATAATCCATATCCTTGAGGCAGAGAACGCCCTTTATGTAATTGGAATCGAGTTCCGTGGTGTTGACCGTATCCTTGACCATACCCTTGCGGTGCAGGTAGAAGTCGAACTTTACCGTACGCAGTGAAGGATAGTATTTGTCCTTGACATATTTGTACCAAGGCTCGGCCTGCATTGTCCGTTCACGGGCATCCAGATCGTCGATGTTCTGGAGTTCCACGTAACGGTCTTTGTCCGCGGTCGTGAGCGTGTCGTCCTCTGCAATATATCTGCTGAGGTCTTCCCAGTTCTCCGGTATGCATCTAGGTGTGAAATCCACTCTGCCCAGGTGCTTGTCCTCGGCCTTGACATCGGATGACAGGCTTATTGAGAAGCCACCGTAGCGGTTGAGAGAATCCGTATAATGCTTGATGTACTTGTTGAAGAAGTTGGAGACGCTAACCGAGCGTGACTGGGCCAGGGCCCTGTTCGTGCTTACGGAGCCTTCCGGTGACGCTGTGGCGCTGACGATTATGGAATCGAGATCGAAGATGTTGTTATCAAGAAGCATTGTTATGTTCTCCCTGATCGCCTCTATCTCTTCCTCGTTCTTGCCAAGTGAAGGGATGACTTCGGAGCGACCGAGCTCGAAGTCGATATGGCTTGCGGTATTCGTGTATGCACGGCGCTGGATAACCTTGGTCATATATCGGTCAAAGTCGATGGCGAATGCGGACAGAGTACTGATGTAGAAGGTCAGAGGAGGACACTTTGGTATGTCGTACAGTTTCTGTTCCTTCTCGAAGATTTCTCCCGACAGAACGACATCCACCTTCTTCATCTTCGGCCTGGTGTTGATTGTCTGAACGTAGTTGTAGATGAAATCTCCGTTGCTCATCATTATGACGGTGTCGAGACGTATACCCTCGGTCACGATAGGGACCTTGATGTATTTCTCCCTCATCTGGTCTATCTTACCCTTGCGGCGCTCGTTCATCGCCTTGGCGTACTTGTTGGTATAGTGGTCGATGGCATCACGTTCGCTGACTCCGTAGAAAGACATGAACTCCTCGTCCGAAACGTAGGAGGTATCACTCTTGAAGGCAAAAATCTGAGGGATGTTGCGCTGCAGGAATATTTCAAGGGATCTCAGGTCCACGAACCTCGTAGTGTCGGAGATGATGGAGTCGAGGAACTTGTTGTACTGCTGGTAACCGCGAAGCTGGGCCTTGCGGTAATCCTTTCCCGTAATGATGACAGGGTCCAGGCGTATGCTGTCCTCGAGGACAAACATGTCCGGATAGAACCGCAACTGCCATTTCGAATCCTGCATTCTTTCCGGAACGACAATCTGGAAAGCGATGTCAACCTTCCCCTGACGTTCTGCCAGATTGCGGAAACGAGCCGTAACGACTGCAGCGTCAAGGACCTCGGAAGCTGTCTCTTCTCCCGTCTCCTTGTCTTTGAAGGTCTTCATAAGAATGAACTTGCGACCTTCGTCATCGGTGACGGTGATGGTGTCCGCCTTACGTATCATCGCCTCTGGGATGGTTACGTCAGGTACATATGTTTCATTGCTAAGTTCGAGCGAAGCGCCGGCTTCATCTTTCTTTATCTGGGCCATCTTTGCACCGGATCCGCAAGACACAGCGAATGCCAACAACAGCGCTCCCGAAAGAAGGCCAAAAACCAATTTCTTCATAATCAACAATAAATTATGCAAATATAGTCATTTCCAACAAGATTATGCCAACATATTCGGTTCATTTCAAAAAAAACAAACGCATAATATTAAACTTATAGGTTTATATGTTTATAAATTTATGTATTGTATTTCTGAAATATTATTCCTACATTTGTGCCGTAACCGCAACCCGGCGATGAACAAATCAGGACAAAACCATATCACAGTTCAAACGAGGCAGGAGGCTGATGCCTGGCTGGAGATGTCCCGCTGCATCGCAAGGACCGTAAGTTCCTGTATGGAGAGCCGGAACCTCAGCAGGGAAAACGTGGCGGAAAAGCTGGGCGTAAGCGTACAATACGTAGGAAGGCTGTTGTCCGGAACGGCAAACCTGTCGCTCAAGAGCGTGGCAAGGATAGAAACCGCTCTTGACGTCCGTTGCTTCTCTATGGACGGCGGCAGCAGGGAACAGAAAATTTCAAGAAGATGAACAATATAGTAAAGAAGATTACGGCAATTTCGGTATGCATGCTCGCGTTCGCAGCCTGCGGGAACAACGGTGAGGACAATGTGCAGGAGGGTACGGTCACCAATAGGACAATCGAGAAACTGGAAGCCCGGCTGGCTAGGGAACGTGCAAAGGAAGAGGCCAGGATGGCCAGAAAAGGCGGAATCGACCTGGACACCCTTGCCGAGGGGGCATCCAGCATGGAAGAACTGGAGGCCCGGGCCGAGGCTCTGGACAACGGCATTTCTCTGCAGGAGAAGGCTCCGCGCAAGAGCCGCTCGGAAATAAGGGCGGAGAAGGAAGCGGAAAAGAAAGCCGCAAAAGAGGCTGCAAGGGCAGAGAAGGCTGCGAAGAAAGAAGCACGGCGCAGGAATCAGACAGTAGATGAGCCACAGAACGACAGCATACCTGTCCTCGGATTCTGGGAGGAGGATTTCATAAAGGAGGTATATACCGTCCAGACCGGAGAAACCTTCTCCGGTGCAATGGGGCGTCTCGGACTCAGCGCATCCGAATCATACAATCTGGTCCAGGCAAGCGACACACTGTTCGACGTACGAAAGTTCCGCGCCGGCAACGTAATGAACGCGTACTTCAGCAAAGACAGCCTAAACAGGCGTCTGGAGTACCTGGTATATGTCAATGACAGGGTCAGATCCACCATTTTCAAATGTCAGGACTCTCTGGCCGCATGGACTTATGAAAGGCCTGTCATCATACGCGACAAGTACTCCGATATAACCATAGAGGAATCTCTTTGGAACGATATGATCAAGGCAGGGGCGTCTCCTCTTTTGATCGTGGACCTGGCAGACGTCTATGCATGGACCGTAGACTTCTTCACGCTCAGGCAAGGTGACCGCTTCCGTGCATTCTACACCGAGAAGGTCGTCGATGACGAAGTCTTTGCCATTGACCGCATCCAGTACTGCCTGTACAATCGCGGGAATTACGAGCTCAACGCAGTCTATTATGATCAGGGAGACGGAGGTAACAAATATTGGAACGAGAAAGGCGAAAGCATGAAGAAAGCCTTCCTCAAGGCTCCGCTGAAGTTCAACCGCGTGAGCAGCAGGTTCACATACAACCGCAAGCACCCTATCAGCGGAGTGGTCAAGCCTCATACCGGGGTCGACTATGCCGCTCCGGCAGGCACTCCGGTACGTGCCATAGGTGACGGAACCGTGATCAGCGCAGGTTGGGGCGGAGCAGGTGGAAACACCATCAAGATCAAGCACAACAGCGTGTATACTACTGCATACCTGCACCTCAAGGGTTTTGCCAAAGGCATCAAGGCCGGCGCGAAGGTACATCAGGGGGATGTAATCGGCTACGTAGGATCCACGGGAGCATCGACAGGCCCTCATCTGGACTTCAGGGTATGGAAGAACGGCTCCCCTATCGACCCGCTCAAGATGGAGTCGCCGTCGGCAGATCCGGCAAGGAAGGAGAACCTCCCGGCTATAGATTCGCTGTTCCATTCATACAGAAGCCGGATCGAATCCATAGAAGAGAAATGAAACCGGTAGCACTGTTCCGATCCCCTCTTCCCGAGAAATTCGGCATCCCGCGACAGGCGGGGGTGGTGCCGCAGCTCAAAGGCGAGATCCGGCTCATCGGGGAATTCGCGCAGCCGCAGGCACTCCGCGGGCTGGAAGGATTCGACTACCTCTGGCTTATCTGGGAGTTCAGCCTAAACGGCGATGGTGACGGTTCCCTTACGGTACGGCCGCCCCGCCTCGGCGGCAACGAGAGAGTCGGGGTGTTCGCCTCTCGTTCGCCATTCAGGCCCAACAGGCTGGGGCTTTCATCGGTCAGAATCGAAAAAATCAACACGCAGGAATGCAGCATCACCGTAAGCGGCGCCGACCTTGCGGACGGGACACCGATATATGACATAAAACCTTACGTGGAGTATACCGATTCGCACCCGGGGGCACGCTGCGGATTCGTGGACAGCAATTTATGGGAGCCTCTGGAGGTTGCGATTCCTGATTGCATTGCAGAATATTTCGATCCTTCCGAGATTCAGGCACTCCGCTCTCTGCTCGCGCAGGACCCCAGGCCGGCATATCAGGATGACCCGGAACGGATTTACGGGCTTGCCTTCGGAGGGAGGCAGGTCCATTTCAAGGTATCCGGTCAAAAACTCACAGTAACATCTTGCGAAATCTGACAGGCTATGAACATATCCGAAATATTGTCATCGCTGCTGCTCGCAGCATCCCTGTGCGCCGACTGCTTTGCAGTATCATCCTGCTCCAGCATCACACTCGGATATGTCAGATGGAACAAGGTCTGGCCCATTGCACTTGCATTCGGAATCATTCAGACAGTTCTGATGCTGCTGGGATGGCTCTTCGGCGACATATTTGTGGGAGTTGTGGAAAAAGCCGCAGGAATTATAGGATTCCTGATGCTTCTGTATGTCGGAGGGTCAATGATACTGGAAGCGGTTCGTGGAGGATCGGAAGAGAGGAACCTCAACGGAATCAGGAACGTCATAATAGGCGGCGTAGCCACGAGCCTTGACGCCTTTGCAGTCGGGATAAGCCTGTCCATGAGCCACTGCGAGGTGTCCAAAGTGTCAATGGACCTGGTTGCAGTGTTCATTGTAACCGTCTTGTCGGTCACGGCAGGAATATTCGGAGGGAGCATGGCCGGCAAAAAATTCGGCAAGCCTGCCGAAATTGTCGGAGGCTGCGTACTTGTTCTGATAGGATTGAATATCCTTTTATGCTCTTAGGTATATCTTGTGCTTGTTGAGATACCTGAGCACGAAGAAGCAGAGCACGACGTAGCAGGTCTCGATGATGAAACGATACCATCCTGCTCCCACATATTTCTCGAGGCCTCCCAGAACCGGATCGAATATGCATGAGAAGCTGACCTCTGCCAGCATATAGGCAAGAATCGAGTTGGTTCCATAAACCTTGAGCCACTCCAGGCCTTTCTTCCAGCCTTTGTAATCCACTATGAAGTAGAACAGATCCAGCAGAAGGAATGCGATGCCACTGGTCAGGAGCACCATGGAGCTTGTCCAGATGATCTTTATTATCGGGAGCTGGATATTCCATACAAGCGCTGCGACAATCATGGCGGCACCTGCGACAAGAAGGGTGAGCATCTTGTTCTTCTGGGTGCGTTCCTTGTCCTTGAGCACCATCCCGGCAAACACGCCGGTCATTGTGGTCGCAACGAAATTGAGGCTGCTCAGAATCCAGGTATACCTGTATCCATTGGAGAAAACTACAGTCCCGTCCTCTCCCATACTTGCATAATGGCGCCAGATGCCAAGCACTTTTCGGTCGATTATTTCACACAGGTTGCCGTCCCTGGTGAAGTCGCCGCCGCCATAAGGTCCTATCTTCACGAAGGTCATCAAGGCCCAATATGCCAGCAGCAGAAAGGCTGCGATGCCTATCTGGGTGCGCGGTTTCGTATTCAGGAAGAATATCGAGGCAAAAAGATATCCTACCGCTATGCTTTGCAGAGTGTTGGTATACAGCTTGAGTGTATGTATGTCGAAATCCAGCAGATTGCCCTGGCACACCATTCCAAGCACCCAGAGGACAAGGACTCTCTTGAGTATGCGAAGGTATATCTTTGCGTTGCTGCGGTTCTCTTCCCTGTATTTCCCGAATGCAAACGGGATGGAAACCCCGGCCATGAACATGAACAGAGGCATAATCATATCCCATACATAGAACCCCTGCCAACGGGCATGGCTGCATTGACGCAATACCGGTTCCAGCCAGCCGTATTTTCCGGTTGCGCTGAACGCATAGAGGACAGGCCCGAAAGCCGTAAGCATAAAGAGGTCAAATCCTCTGAGGATGTCAAGTGATTCAAGACGTTTCATAACGGTACAAGATTACAAAAATCCTTTCATAGAAACAAAAAATTGATTACAGAATCGTTTTCTGACTATATTTGCCGCATGATGAAGGATTTCGATCAAATAGATTCGGTTCAGTCGATGATTGCAGCCATACGCCGCGCCGGGATCATCCCGTTCTTCCACAACACGGTAAGCGGCTGGTCCGTCCAGGAACTCACCAGGCCGGGATATTGGTTCACCGACGAAGAGGAAGGAGGCTGTCTGGGCCCTTGGGACTGGAAAATAGATGTAATCCGGGAAGGTGACATCCTGTATGGGAAATTCATCGGGAACAAGGCCGCCTTTGCCACTCCGGAATGGTACGGACATCTTATGAACTGGAGACGGAGCCTGCCCAGGATGAGAATGGCCCTGGGGGAAGAGTTTGACGCAGGCAACCAGCCGGACAGGCTGGCAAAGTACCTGTCCCCCGCCCTGCTTTCCGAGATAAGGGCCTTGTATTCTGTCGAATCATCGTGCGTGAAGGAAATCCTTATGGAAAAGGTTCCTCTTGAAACCCGGGAAAAGGTCGGAGGCGCAATGACAAAGTACCTCTGCCCCACCGTCAAGAAAGTAGCCTGCGACAATGTCCTTACATATCTGGAAATGGGCACCTGGGTGGTGGTCGGGGATTTCGAGCGCGTATACAAGGGTCCCAACCTGGAATACAAGGGCTGGCAACGCTCTACGCTTACCACTCCGGAAGAGATTCTGGGGGACTGTCCGGTTGCAGGGTGCACCCCTCAGGAGTCACTCGGGCTGCTTACGGACCACATCTTGTCAGTGACCGGCTGCGGGGACCGCAATGCCATACTGAAGCTGCTCACAGCCCATTCATGAGGCGCCGCCCGGCACTATGCTTGCAAGTTTCTCGACGTTGAGGGCTCGGGCCGAGGCATCCACTATCTCTTTATAGATTCCACCCTGCCTGTAGACATCGTCCGGATTGCCGCTCTGTTCCACTCTTCCCTGGCGCATGGCGTAGATGATGTCGGAATCGATAATCTGGGAGATCGAATGTGAGATGATTATGACGGTCCTGCCTTTCTTTATCTCATCGATGCTTTCCTTGATCTGCTCCGTAGCGATTGCATCCAGGGACGCGGTAGGCTCATCGAGGAATATTATCGGAGGATTCTTGAGGAACATCCTTGCGATGGCGATACGCTGCTGCTGTCCTCCGGACAGTTCAGTGGCCTGGGAATCGAAGCCTTTCGGCAGCGACATTATCTGGTCGTAGATGAACGCCTTGCGTGCGGCATCCTCTATCTGCTCCTGTGTGGCTCCCGGCAGTCCGTAACGGATGTTATCGGCTATCGTGCCGTCGAATATATGGTTTTTCTGGAGCACCAGGCCGATGTTGTCCCTAAGGTAGTGAGTGTCCCATTCACGGATATCCACCCCATCCAAAGTAATGGTACCGCAGTCCGGTTCATAGAATTTGTCCATCAGGTTTACAACCGTACTCTTGCCGGCGCCGCTCAACCCTACAAAGGCAGTGATCTGCCCCGGCCGTATGGTCATATTTATATCGTGCAGAGCCTTGTTCCCGTTAGGGTAGGTGAAATCAACACCCTTGATCTCGAACAGCCCCTCGACCTTGTCCGGACGATAGCTGCCGCTGGACTCGGTATCGTCATCGCTGTCCAGAATGTCGAAATACCCCTCGGCATATATCAGGGCATCGTTCATATCATCGAAAATACGCTGCAACTGGGTGATTGGGGCTGTCACGTTGGCAAACAGCATCACGTGATACATTATCTTTCCTATCGTCATCCCCGGATAGCCGCTGAGCACCAGATAAGCGGTCAGTATGATAATGAGAACGGTTCCCACCTGGCGTACGAAACTCTTGACCGCATCATAGTAGAACGACGTTCTGCGCACGCTCATCTGATTGTCCGTGAACTTGGTCTGAAGATCCCACTGCTTGTCGCTCTCGATCTTCTCCCGGTTGAAGCTCTTGATGACGTTTATGCTCTCTATTATGCTCATTATCCCGTGGCTCTTCTGCTCACGGTAAAAACGCATGTTGCGGCGCCAGCCCTGAAGTTTGCGGGCCTGCCGGACAGTTATCCATATATAGACCGGGACTATTCCCAGAGCGGTCAGCCCCACCCAGAAGTTTGCCGCGAACATAAGTATCAGGGCAAGAATGGCACTGGTGAACAGAGGCAGAAGATCTATGAAGAAGTTCTGCACAGTGCGGCTCAGACTGCTCACGCCCTGGTCTATCCTTGTCTGTAGCTGTCCAGTGGCATTTTCCTGTCTTGAAAAGAAGGCCATACGGAACGTGAGCATCTTGTCTATCACGGCCTGGCTCATATCCTTGCTGACATATATCCTCATCCTCTCTCCGAAAAAGTTCTGGAAGAAAGTGATGAGCGCAGAGAGGATTTCCTTGCCCAGCAGCACTATGGTTATGACCGTGAGTATACGTGCAGCCCCGGCCCAGCTGAAGTCCGACGCCCCAACTAGGGCATTCACGGCATCCACCGTCCTGTCCAGCACCACTGCGTTCACCTGAGCGATCAGGGATCCTATCAATGTAAGTATCAACGTAATGATTACCAGCCATCTGTAAGGTCTTACAAACGGGGCTATCTTGCGAAAAAGTTTGAACAGATTCATAACCCGAAGAGATAACGGACTCCCGAATTTACGTTATTTTCCGTCAATTCCAGCAGATATTCGACATAGAATAACATTTCCTTCCAAAGGATTGATGTTCTACGATGTGGCAGTCTTTTCTTTCAGGAAGCGTTTAAGCAGGAATGCAAGGAAATACGGGAAGGTGTAGAACTTGCCGCTCCAGCCGATATTCTTGTAACCGA
>JAKSKG010000049.1 GCA_024401805.1 Bacteroidales bacterium | reverse complement strand
CCCCAGTTCTGCCCGTCGGCGGAAAAGAAATCAGGCGGAGCGCCGGCAGAAGAATCCAGATTGAAAAGCTGAGGATGCCAGTATGCATCGGCCCCGTCCCCGCTGACCCCGATAGGAAGGTCTCCCTTGAGATAAACTCCCTTCCTGTGGGCGTATGCAACCTCGCGGGAAAGCTGCCTGTCCAGATGATACTGAATCCAGGCATAGTATTCCGTCTCAAGACCATCCCTGCGTGCACAGAACTCGCAATACTCGCCCAGCCAGGACGAATTCGCCGCATAGAACCTCTTGTAAGACGCCCCTGCCATGTCCGCAGCACCCCTCTGCTCGAACGCCCTGCGCACCAGAGCCATCTTGGCCTTATACACGCGGGGATAATCAAGCTCCGGCAGAGCATTGAGTTCCTTCTGCTGCTTGCGGAATGCAGCATCCTCGCAGACTCCGATATCCTGCAGATGGATATACAGAGGATGCAGGGCGAAACTGCTTATAGGACTGTACGGATACGAATCCTTCCAGTCACCCTTGCGGGTTGTATCATTGACAGGCAGAAGCTGGATTATGCACTGCCCGGTGCGGGCAGCCCAGTCTATCAGAGGATGCAGGTCCGTGAATTCACCTATTCCGAAGTCCGATTCCGTCCTGAGCGAGAACACCGGCACCGCCGTTCCGGCTCCCCTGAAACCGGGACGGTCAAATATGGCGGCAGAATGCCTGCGGGTGAAAGGGCAGCCCTGCACGGGACAGTCTATCCACCTGTCATTTATCTCCTTTGCCCTGGCGCTGCTGTGATGGTCCCACTCCGTACGGACTATCAGACCGTCGCGGACCACCACATAAGTATAGTCCTTGAGCATAGCCGCCGTGGCGTTCCGGACGGTAAGCCGCCATACCCCGTCGCCAGCCCACTGCATAGGATATTTGACATCCTGTGTAATCAGGCACAGACTTTCACCCCAATCGGTGAAATATTCTATGGAGAATTCGACCTGCATTACTTGACTGGCGGGAAACTATTTCTCCCCTGCAGGAGTGAGTCTGTAGACAGCAACGTCGTGAGTGCCCACAGTAACCTTCAGATTCCTCTTGGTGGTAGCAGGCTTGGCTTTTGCGTCCCAGAGGTTCTTCATATCATAAACTATCTTGTCAAAACCTGTGGAACGACCGCTAATTTCGTCGTCAAGGCAGAATTTCTTCCAGTTTACAGTGACTTTCTGGTCGGAATCCGAACGGTTGAGTATACAGAAAGCCCAGTCTCCGCCCTCGAGAGGCTTGAACCAGTACTCCACGCCACCTACGTTCTTTGCGGTACGGAAACCCTGGATACCGAGAGGGTCCTGGTCTATTGCTATCACGTCACGGTTGGTGATGATTGCGAATGTCTCGGGAGTCATAGTATTGAGGTCGTTGCCAAGAAGAAGAGGCGCTGCCATCATACACCACATTGTGAAGTGGGCGCGGTCCTCTGCTACGGTCATTCCGTTGCCTACCTCCAGCATATCAGGGTCGTTCCAATGTCCGGGACCCGCATATTTGCGCAGAGGCTCATTCTGGTCTATGATGGAAAGGACTCCCTGAGCCTTCCAGGTAGGATTTCCCAGGTCGTCGTAATGCTGCACGTCATTGAAGCTGGCGCAGATGTCTCCGGTGGTTCTCCAGGAGTGGCCTATCTCTGCAGCCCATTCCCAAGGCTGGTTGCTGCCCCATTCGCACATACTGAAAAGTATAGGACGTCCTGCTGCGCGGAGTGCGTCCCTCATCACGCGGTATGCACCCTTAGGGTTCACGTCGGTAGTGAAGCACCAGTCATATTTAAGGTAGTCGAACCCCCAGTTGGCATATACAAGGGCATCCTGGTACTCATGGCCGAGGCTTCCCGGGCGGCAGGCGCAGGTCTGGACACCGGCATCGCTGTAGATACCTGCCTTGAGCCCCTTGGAGTGGATATAGTCTGTCAATGCCCTCATACCTGAAGGGAAAGTGTTCTCGTCTTCCGTGATGAATCCGCTCTTGTCACGTGATCCGTGCCAGCAGTCGTCCAGATTAAGGTATACGTAACCGTAATCTGCAAGTCCGAGCTCCTGCATCTTGTCTGCAGTTTGCTTTATGAGCTGCTCGTTGATGTCACATCCGAACTTGTTCCAGGAGTTCCATCCCATCTGAGGAGTCTGTGCAAGTCCTTCCCATTTCTGGGCGAATGCAGATGCGCATACAAGCAGCGCTGCGAGTAGAGTGAAAATCTTTTTCATACTATTGGATTTGATTGATTATTGTCGTGTCTTACAAATGTAACGTTTTTCCAGGAATTATCCTTCCAGACAACCCAAACTGGCCACAGATATCCTGACTTCCGGCCCGAATTCTTCCGAAAGCACCTTGTGGCACTCGGCCAGGGTTGCTCCGGTGGTACATACGTCGTCCACGACCAGGATATGTGACGGCTTTTTTGACGGGATTTTCCCCGTCGCGAAGGCCCCACTGACGTTGGAAATCTTTCCTGCCTTGTCCAGATGTGTCTGAGTTGCGGTCCTGTGCCGCCTCACCAGCAAATCGGCCGAAACCCCGGCACCCAGTTCCTTCGCAATGGAGCCGGCTATTACCTCGGCCTGGTTATATCCTCTTTTGAAACGGCGGGTCCAATGCAGAGGAACAGGCACTACCGTATCCACGTCCGAAAAATGCTCCGCTCCGGCAAGATATTTTCCAAGCATGCTGCCGAACCTTCTTCCCACACTGAAATTTCCACCGTATTTCAATGCCTTGGTGATGTTCGAGTATCCGGATTCCCTTCTGTAAAAGAAAAGGGCGGCAGCGTAACTGTATGGCCGGAAAGACTCGTCTGTAATTCTGGAATTAAGGGAGTCGGCCATCGGATTGCGGCTTCGTAACCAATAGTATGTCAAGGGAATGTCTTCCAGACAGTCGGAGCAGATATCCTGCTCGCCAGACTCGAGCCTGCACCCGCAGGCCACGCATACACGCGGCAGCATAAGGTCTGCCAGGGCGCGCAGCGCCCCCATGAAGGTGAACTGTCCGATTGTGTTTTCCATAGTTTTAAGGCGGCAATCCCGCCGATCCTAGCAGTCCATGGCCCCGCAGCAGTTGATCACCTGTCCGCTGACATAAGATGACAGGTCGCTGGCAAGGAACAGGGCCACCTTGGCAACCTCTTCCGGAGTACCGCCGCGGCGCAGAGGGATGGTCTTGACCCAAGCGGCGCGGACCTCATCGCTCATGGCTGCCGTCATATCGGAAATGATGAATCCCGGAGCTATGCAATTAGCCCTGATGCCACGGGGACCCATCTCCTTGGCGGTAGTCTGGGCAAGGGCTATGAGTCCTGCCTTGGAAGCGGAATAATTTGCCTGCCCCGCGTTTCCGTGTTTTCCTACCACGCTGGACATGTTGATTATGCTCCCGCAACGCTGTTTGGACATCACCGGAAGCACAGCGTGAGTGAAATTGAAGGCGGATTTGAGATTGACGTCCAGCACGGCGTCCCACTGCTCTTCTTCCATTCTGAGCAGAAGGGCGTCACGGGTGATTCCGGCATTGTTCACAAGAATATCTATACGGCCGAAATCGGCGGCTATCCTTTCCACTGTCTGCTGGCTCTGGGAAAAATCGGCGGCGTTTGACACGTAGGCCCTTACCCTGTGGCCGAACGACTCGAGTTCGCTGACGGTTTCTTCATTGACCGCAATATCCGTGAAGGCGATGTCCGCACCCTCTGATGCAAACAGCAGCGCTATCGCCTTGCCTATTCCTTTTGACGCGCCCGTAATGAGGGCGACCTTTCCATCAAGCATTCCCATATCAGTTTCTGTCTTTTTCCATTGCCGTTTCAACATCCTGCGGAGCAATAGGCAAGCGGGAAGAACCCAGCCTGCGCACTCCGTCCTGCGTTATCAGAAGATCATCCTCCAGCCTGATTCCGCCGAAGCCGTAATACTTCTGCAATCTGTCATAATCGACGAATTCAAGGCATTTGCCATCCGCCTTCCAGTTTTCTATCAGATCGGGAATGAAATATATTCCAGGCTCGTCCGATATGACATTGCCCGGCTTGAGGCTGCGGGCCATCCTGAGGCTTCCAAGCCCCAGCAGAGGTGAACGGCTCTGGTCTGCATCGTAGCCAACCAGATCCTCTCCGTAGTCCTCCATATCGTGGTCGTCCAGTCCCATGTTGTGGCCGAGCCCGTGCGGCATGAACAACCCTGCTACCCCCAGTTCCATCATATCATCCACACTGCCGCGTACAAGCCCCGTCTGGCTAAGGTTTTCCAGAATATGGCGGCATACGGCCTGATGAACGTCGTAATACCTCACTCCCGGCTTTGCCAGGTTGAATGCGAGTTCGTTGCATTCATATACCGTCGTGTATATGTCTTTCTGCTCCGGAGTGAACTTGCCGTCCGTAGGATAGGTCCTGGTGAAATCCGATGCGTAATGTTCCCAAATCTCGGCTCCGGCATCGATGACGAGGAGTTTCCCGGAAACTATGGGGTTCTGATGAGAAGCGCAGTGGAACACCTCTCCGTGCTGTGTAAGTATGGTCGAGAAACTCGTGCCCCAACCCCCGTTGCGGCATACCGCCTCCATTTCGGTCACTATCTCCTGCTCCATTCTTCCAAGCCTTATGCCCTTGCGGGCCGCGACGTGCATCGCGATGCCCAGGTCGGCAGCCTTGTCCAGGAGTTCCACCTCTTCCGGGCTTTTCACCAGACGCAGGGATATTGCCGCATCCACAAGCGCTCGAGAGGCCTTGGGGCAGCCTTTCTTTCCCTGACTGAACGCCTCCATAGGCTCTATTCCCAGCAATGAGGAAAGTTTGATGGCATTGTAATATCCGGTAACCGGAAGGAAATGTATCCTGCGGCCCTTGATAAGAGCCTCTGACACTGTCCAGGACAGCTGGGAAGACTTCTTTACGTTTGTCACTCCGGTACGGGCGGCCTGCTCGCTTACAGTGAGTACAGGGCCGGTCCAGATGAGGTCGTCTATCTCAAGGTCGTCGGCATAGATGGTCTCCTGCCCTGTTTCCAGGTCTATCGTAGCAGCATAATCCGGCTCGTCGATGCCCCAGAAATAAATCCAGCTGCTGTCCTGGCGCCATTGATAGCAGTTGGCGCGGCACTGTGCAGGAGAATTGGCATTGCCTATGAAAAGTACGATTCCGCTCTCTCCTTTCATCTTGTCCAGGAGAGCCTTGCGGCGGTTGATGTATATCTGTTTGTCCAGCATAATCCGTGTATTATATTCCGGCAGCCTTGCCGAAGAACATTATGGCCAGGGGTGGCGTGTCCAGGCCGAACTCTTTCTGTCTTGCAGCCCTGTCGAACCCGTATTCCAGGCGGTTGCCGAGCCCGAGTTCCGCTGCCTTGAGCGCCATGGTCTGCAGTGCCATTCCAGCCCGGATGGCAAGACCTTCATCTTCCCTCATAGGGCTGCAGATGGCAACGGCGGCCTCTCCCGGCAACACTGCGGCGGAAAGATTCCCTTCCGGGCAAGAGAGGCAACTGCGGCAGGCGGCGGCTATCGCCTCGACTTGCAGAGGATGTACGGCATAATCCTTGCTGAATCCGCTGCATTGGCCGCAACGGGAAAGCAGATTGTCCAGGGCAGGACGGCGGAGGCCTCCGCTACGGGCTTTGCCTGCGGATCCGAAAACCTCGGTATAACGCTTTTCAAGATAATTGTCGGCCATACTTACGCAAGATACCAAAAAAGAACTAACTTAGTACAATAAAATCGATGATTATGAAAAAAGCTTTGATTATCGGAGCAGCTATCGTCATTGCCGGAGCAATGCTTCCTGCCGCTGTATGTAAACTCAAATCCTACGATCGCACCGTGGATGTCAAGGGTCTGTGCGAGAAAGAAGTCAAGGCGGACAAGGTGATCTGGCCTCTGACCTACAAGGTTGTCGGCAACGACCTTAACGCAGCCCTGGGCGAGACCGAAGCCAACAACAAGGCTATCCTGGACTTCCTCAAGGCAGGAGGACTGGAGAGCGGGGAGATAACAGTTTCGGCACCTGTGATAAGCGACAAGTTCGCCAACGAATACGGAAACAACGACCGTGTCTACCGCTACCTGCTCACCAGCGTAGTGACAGTCTGCTCGAATGATGTGGATAAGGTGCTCGCTCTGCGCGACAACCAGGCCGCCCTCTTAAAAAAAGGAATCGCGCTGGCCGAGAGTTGGGAAAACCGCACGGAATTCAAGTTCGAGGCCCTGAACGACATCAAGCCGGAAATGATAGAAGAGGCTACCGCCAATGCGCGCGAGGCTGCTCTCAAATTCGCCAAGGATTCGGACAGCAGACTAGGCAAGATAAAGACTGCAAGCCAGGGTACATTCAGTATAGAAGACAGGGATTCCAACACTCCTTATCTGAAGCGGGTTCGCGTAGTGACTTACGTCACCTACTATCTTAACAGATAAGACCATGAAACAAGTTCATGGTGACGTCTATCCGTCATGCTGAACTTGTTTCAGCATCTTCCTGATAATCAATCCCAGATAAAATCACCTCCGGGCACAAAACCCTCGGAGGTGAAGTTGTCTGAAGTACATACAACTGCACTGGCAGCTATCTCCAATATATCTGTTGCGGGTGTAATATACTTTTGCATAACTACCAGTTTCTCAAGCACATCAACACAAATTCAATAAGGGTCATAGGATCAGTGTGACCGCCTGCACTGTTGGAATTGAAATGGCATCCGGAAGCACCGGAAAGATATGATTTCAAAGCTTCGAAATTACTGTACGG
>JAKSKG010000048.1 GCA_024401805.1 Bacteroidales bacterium | reverse complement strand
TCCTGATTCTGCTGGTCTTCCAGTTTCTTCTTGGCGTATATGTAATTCTCTTTGGCGTCCATGTCGGCCGGATTAAGCAGAAGAGCCTCCCTGAAAGCCTTCACGGCAGAAGCGTAGTCCTGTTTCTGCAGCGCAGCATCACCACTGTTGAAACTTACATCCGCATCCGGAACTTCCACTTTTGAAAGAGCCTGGGCGGCTCCGTCAAAATCCTGCTGGCGATACAGGGCCGACGCAAGATTGTACTGCCCTGCCACGGACATGGAGTCCTTGAGCACAGCCTTACGGTAATCGATTTCCGCTTCCTTGAAACTGTCCTTGCGGAACTTCCTGTTGCCGGAGCGGACTTCCCTGCGGTCAACCTGGGCAAAAGACTGTACGCAGGTCAACAGGAAAGCCAAAAAGAATATGCAGAACCTTTTCATCAGTCGAACAGTTGTTTTTTCCATCTTCTCTCCCCAACTAGCATCTCAAGCACAAACAGGACGAGAGCTATGGCAAGGAAATACATATATTGCTCGTCATATTCCTCGAACACGACGGAATTGAACCTTTCATTTTCCATAGCACGGATATCCTCGATGACAGGATTCAGGCCGAACTCTTCCGTGCCGGCATGAACATAAGCTCCATTACCCGCCCTGGCGGTTTTCCTGAGTGTGGATTCGTCAAGCCTGGTGACGACGATATTCCCTTCGGAATCCTTCATCAGTTCGCCGTCCTTCGGAATAGGAACCCCCTGAAGCGAGCCCACACCAATGGTATATACCTTGATTCCCAACTGGGCAGCCTGCGCTGCGGCATCCTCGGGATCATCCTCGTGGTTCTCCCCATCCGTTATCACGATTATGGCACGGCTTTTCTCGCTCTGGGTGCTGAAGCTCTTGGCCGCGGTAAGGATGGCATCACCTATTGCCGTTCCCTGAACGGGTACGGATTCCGTATTGATCGACGACAGGAACATCTTCGCCGACACATAATCCGTAGTCACAGGCAACTGGACGAAAGAAGACCCTGCAAAGACTATGAGTCCTATCCTGTCTCCCTGGAGCTTGTCCACAAGCCTCGATATTGACAACTTGGCTCTGGTAAGCCTGTCCGGGGAGTAATCCTGGGCCAGCATTGAGTTGGACACGTCCAGACATATTATTATCTCTGCGCCCCTTGTTTCCCTTTCGCTAAGTTTCGCCCCTATCTGAGGCCTTGCAAGGCCTATCGAGAAAAATGCGAATGCCAATGCAAGAAGCACGGCACGCAACCAGCCCTTGGCTCCGGACCATTCCGGCATGAGTTTCCTGACCAGATCTTCATCTCCGAACCGGCGGATCCTGCGCAGGCGGGCACGGCGCAATACTGCGTACCCGATTATGACAAGCGGGCAAAGCAGCAAAAGCAGCAGAAATTGTGAGCGGGCAAAGATCAGCATTACGGCATCCTCCTTATCAATAATCCAAGAGCAAGTTCAAGCAACAGGCACACAAGGGCGGCAAATGCATATTTCCCGAACAGTTCCTTGTAAACAGGAAAACTGTCGATAGTTGTGCGGGCCTTTTCCATCTTGTTGATTTCCGAATAGATCTCTGCAAGCTTGGTGTTGTCCGTGGCCCTGAAATAACGGCCTCCGGTAGTGGAAGCTATTCCCTCCAGAAGGTCTTCGTCTATCTCGACTTTCATCTGCTGGACATCAACTCCCCAAGGTGTCATCACAGGATAAGGAGCAGTCCCGTTTGCGCCCACGCCTATCGTATATACCCTTATTCCATAAGTCCTGGCTATCTCGGCCGCCGTCTCCGGCGCTATCTCTCCGCGATTGTTGACACCGTCCGTAAGAAGTATGACAACACGGCTGGGGGCATCGGAATCTTTCATTCTGGCTATGGCCGTCGCAAGGCCGTTGCCTATCGCCGTTCCATCCTCGATCAGATCCGTCTGTACCTCTTTCATGAGATTAATCAGGGTTGCCCTGTCCGTAGTGAGGGGACACTGGGTGAAACTTTCACCGGCAAATACTACTATCCCCATACGGTCGGTCGGCCTCTGAGAAATGAATTCTATGGCTATATCCTTGGCGGCGCTGATTCTGTCCGGGTTGAAATCACGGGCAAGCATCGACGTGGACACGTCCATAGCGAACACGATGTCGATCCCCTCGGAGTCAATCCTTTCGACATCACTGGAGGAACGCGGCCTGGCAATAGCGATCACAATCAGGGAAAGAGCTGCGATCCTCAGGGCAAAAGGCAGATACCTCAACACCCCCAGAACAGACTTGCCGCCGCTTGTCCAGGCTGCGATCGAAGGGACTTTCAAATCGGGTTTCCTGCCGCCCAGCTCAATATATATACGGTGCGCCACCAGGAGCAGCGGGACCAACAGAAGCCATAGCAGGGATGGGTACTCAAAGAACATTCTCTTTCTGCTCCTCCTCAAGCTCTGTCTGATATGTAGACGTTACGAATCTTACCGCCAGAGGAAGCACCTTTGCATTCTCCTGGTCCGGAACTGTCATCCTGGCAAACTTAACGAAGTCCGCCGTCTCGAACATGTCCCTGGTTTCATTATAAAGCTCCGGAGAAAGGTCGTCCCTTCCCTTGAGCGCATCGAAAAGCTCTTTTGTGGTCATTTCCGGAGCATCAACCCCGAATCTGTCCGCAATATAGTTCTTGAGGGCATCCGTAACTCCGGAATAGAAAGCCTTCTGTCTTTCAGGCGCCCAGTTCTTGTCTGAACGGAACCTGTCCAGAGCCCGAAGTGCCACTAAATATGCCGGTTCGCCGTGATTGCAGTCAGCGGAGTTCCTGCGCTTTTTCATAAGCACCAGACATGCTGCAGCGACAATCAGTGCCGCAACGACCTGGAACCCGAGTATATAAGGGATAATCTCCCTGATTGTGACAGGATAACGTTTCTGGGCCTTGATATCATGAATCCGGAAAGAAGCCGTATCCAGAGGTATGGTCTTCACCTCCATTTCCATGGCGGAGAACAGGAGTGTGTCGGAATCCTTACCTCTGCCTATCACTGCGCTGAGTTGCGGAAGCTGGTACTTTCCCTCTTCGAACGGGGCGATCACAATGGATGCGGCGATGTCGAATACCGTGGCCTTGCGGGAATGGGCGGCAGTATCCAGCTGCCAGGCACGGACAAGGGTGAGAGTATCATTGGATGCCTGCGAGAAATCCGGAAGAAGGATTTCCGTTCCGGCCTTGACGCTGTCCAGACGGAAACCATATTCCAACTGGTCACCTACAAGGATAGAATCCCTCTTCTGCAATTGATTCAGAAAAGCATCACCTGCGGGAATGATTTCCAGCAGCAGGGCAAGCACTATGGAAACGATATGCATCATATCCTATCTGCGGGCAAAAAGGGTCATCAGACCCTTGACGTAATCATCGGCAGTGGAGATATCCACACTGTCGATACTGTATCTGTTCAACAGGTTGCGCCTCTGTTCGGCCGCTCCTGCATTCCAACGGGCATATTCAGAGCGCACCCTTGCGCTGTCCGTGTTGATCCAGGCATCCTTACCGCTCTCGCTGTCCCTGACGTGCACCAGACCGACCGCCGGAATTTCCTTCTCCCTCGGATCGTAAATGTCTATGACGGAAATGTCGTGGCGTCCTGCGGCAATCTTGAGGGCTTCTTCATACAATGGCTCCCCTGTTTTGGAAACATCCATCATATCGCTCAGGAGGAATGCGGTGCATTTCTTCTTGATAGCGTTCGTAAGATACCTCAGTGCCTCGGAGATATCTGTTCCGGATGACTGCGGTTCATATTCCAGGACCTCGGAGATGATGTGGAGAAGATGGCTGCGTCCCTTCTTGGGAGGTATGAACTTCTCGACCTTGTCGGAGAACAGCAGGCACCCTACCTTGTCGTTGTTGAGTATGGCACTGAAACTGAGCACTGCTGCAATCTCGGCAATAAGGTCCCGCTTGGTCTGGCAGGATGTGCCGAACATGCCGGAACGGCTTACGTCCACCATAAGCACCACCGTCAGTTCCCTTTCCTCTTCGAACACCTTGACATACGGACTCCTGAGCCTGGCCGTGACGTTCCAGTCCATATTGCGCACATCATCCCCCCACTGATATTCACGCACCTCGCTGAACGCCATTCCACGCCCCTTGAAGGCGGAATGGTATTCTCCAGCGAATATCTGATGGGAAAGGGCTTTCGTACGGATTTCAATCTTCCTGACCTTTCCCAGCAGGCTGGTCGCGCTATGGGACGATGACGGCATTGATTACCTTTTCTATTATCTGCTCGGTGGTTACATTCTCGGCCTCGGCCTCGTATGAAAGGCCTATCCTGTGACGAAGCACCTCATTGCATACGGCCCGGACATCTTCCGGTATGACATATCCGCGGCGCTTGATGAATGCATAAGCCTTTGCAGCCATGCTCAGAGAAATGCTGGCGCGCGGGGACGCTCCGTATGAAACGAGCCCTTCGATATCCTTCAGGCCATAATCCTGAGGAGTTCTGGTAGCGTATACTATATCCACTATGTACCGCTCTATCTTTTCATCCATATAAACGTCGCGGACCACCTTGCGGGCACGGACTATGTCTTCCGGCTTTATGACCGGGCAGGCCTTCGGGAACTCTCCGGTGTTGTTCATCCTGACTATGAGTTTCTCTTCCTCTTTCTTAGGATAGTCGACTATGACCTTGAGCATGAAACGGTCCACCTGCGCTTCCGGCAGAGGGTAGGTCCCTTCCTGCTCGATAGGATTCTGGGTCGCAAGCACCAGGAAAGGATCAGGAAGCCTGAAGGTCTCGTCCCCGAGAGTGATCTGCCTCTCCTGCATTGCCTCCAGAAGGGCGGACTGCACTTTTGCCGGGGCGCGGTTGATCTCGTCCGCAAGAACGAAGTTCGCGAAGACAGGGCCTTTGTGAACCTCGAACTGCTCTTTCTTCTGACTGTAGATCAAAGTACCCGTAACATCGGCAGGAAGCAGGTCCGGAGTGAACTGGATACGGCTGAACTTTGCGTCCACAGCCTGGGCCAGAGTACTGATCGCCAAGGTTTTGGCAAGCCCCGGAACACCTTCGAGAAGTATATGTCCGTTTGCCAGAAGGCCTATGAGGAGATTCTCCACCAGAGCTTTCTGACCTACAATGACCTTGCCCATTTCAAGGGAAAGGATGTCTACAAACGAGCTTTCCTGCTGAATGCGGTCATTGAGTTCCTTGATGTTTACACTTTCCATATAATTTGTAATTTTGTATCCGTTATGCGTTACAAGTTAAGGTTAAGTTATGACGGCTCCAAGTTCTGCGGTTGGCAGGTACAGCCGTCCGATCCGTCTGTCCAGCAAACGCTGGAAGACGCTCTGGGACGCCTGATCGGAGAACCTGCCGGACTAACCGGAGCCGGCCGGACCGACTCAGGCGTGAATGCAATGGACTACGTCGCACATTTCGATTGCGGCAAGCCCCTCGACTGCACGCAACTGCGCTACAAATTAAATGCCATCCTGCCTCGTTCGATAGCCGTCCAGGAGGTATCGGAAGTACCGGATGACTTTCACGCACGCTTTGACGCCACAAACCGCGAATATACATATTTTTTGCATACGGTGAAGGATCCGTTTCTCGAATCATATTCACTTCTATGCACTTTTCCCCTGGATTTCGAAGCCATGAACAAGGCGGCGGCACACCTGCTTGGCGAACACGATTTCTCCTGCTTCGAGAAAACGGGCGCTGACAACAGAACGAGTATCTGTACCATAATCCGCTCAGAGTGGGAACAATATTCTCCTGCTGTCCACTCTTCTCCCGAGGGCTCCTGCTGGAAGTTCACGATTTCAGCGGACAGGTTCCTGAGGAACATGGTCAGGGCCATTGTGGGAACCTTGCTCGAAGTGGGCCGGGGCAAACGCGACGCCGATTCCATAACAGAACTGCTTGAGTCCCATAACCGCAGCAAAGCCGGAGAATCCGTCCCCGGCCATGCCCTGTTCCTGTCGAAAGTAGAGTACTGATTATTTCAGGTTTTTGACTATCTTTGTAGATTGCTCGGAGTGAGCATTATTTGATAATTTTAATTTTTTAAAGATATGCTTTTTAATTTACTTCAGGCAGACATTGCGGCTCAGGCCGCTCCTGTTCAGCAGGAAATGTCTTTTTCTCTGATAGACATGGCTGCCAAGGGAGGATGGCTTATGATTGTCCTCCTGATCCTTTCCATTCTTGCCATATACATTTTCGGAAAGAAATGGTGGCTCATCAACCAGGCCAGCAAGATCGACAAGAACTTCATGATGGATATCAGGGACTACATCCACGACGGGAAGGTCAAGTCCGCCGCGCTTCTCTGCACGAAGTTCGACAATCCTGTAGCCAGAATGACAGAGGCCGGAATCCAGAGGATAGGGAAACCTCTCTCAGACATCCAGACCGCAGTCGAGAACGTCGGAAACGTAGAAGTGGCCAGACTGGAGAAAGGGCTCCCGTACCTTGCAACGATTGCCGGAGGTGCGCCTATGATAGGATTCCTCGGAACTGTGCTCGGAATGGTCCAGGCCTTCTTCAACATGGCCAATGCCGGCAACAACATTGATATTACTCTGCTCTCCAGCGGTATATACACTGCAATGATCACCACGGTCGGCGGACTTATCGTAGGTATTCTAGCATATTTCGGATACAACTTCCTGACTGCAAAGGTGTCCGCCGTCGTATTCAAGATGGAGAGCAGCACCATAGAGTTCATGGATATGATAGGAAACGGAAATGGCACTCAAGAGAATAACTAAGGCAGACCCGAATATGGCAATGTCCTCAATGACGGACATCGTATTCCTCCTGCTCATTTTCTTCCTTGTAACGTCCACGCTGGTCAATCCCAACGCGCTCAAGCTTCTTCTGCCGAAGAGCACGGGACAGGTCGGAGCCAAGGCCACGGTCAGCGTATCCATCAAGGACTGGGGGCAGGGACAGTATACCTACCACATCAACGGCAGCGAAACTCCGGAGAGCATTTCAATGGTAGAGGATGATCTGGTGGACCTTCTCCAGACAGAGGAAGACCCTACTTTCTCCATCTATTCGGACGAGAGCGTCCCTATCAGGGAAATCGTCCAGGTGATGAACATAGCCAAACGGAATCATTATAAAGTAATTCTGGCCACACAGCCTGAATGACGCCAGAGGGCCATCAGTGATGAAGCAGTATCTGAATGAACGCAAAGAACGCGAGCGCAACGCCGTAGTAAGCGGACTTGTGCTCACGGTCGTCCTGCATATATGTGTGATACTGCTTGTGTCATTCAACGGTTTGACCTACCTGTATCCGCCTCCTCAGGAAACGTCGATGCTGATAGATTTCGACCAGAGCGAGGAAATCATCCAGGAGATCGTCCGTGGGAAGGAACCCCGTTCGGAGGAAGTGGACCTTTCCAGGCCGGTGGAACTTGTACAGAGGAGCGAATCCCCCGTCGCCCAGGTGAAGGAGAACCTGACTCCGGCAACAAAGCCCGATGCCTTCGGGGATGTGGAGACACCGGAGCCAGAACGCAAGGAAGAGCCGAAACTCGACCCAAGGGCGACATTCCCCGGAATGGCAAAAAAAGACACCTCCATCACAGCCGAACATTCTGCCAATGACCAGAGCCTGTCCTACAAGGCAGGACAACCGGCTGGAAACACGTCCAAAGGCAGTACGGACGACAAACCGAACGCTCACCTGGAAGGACGTTCGGTTGACAAGGCGGGTCTGAAAAGACCTGTATACAACATCCAAGAAAGTGGAACTGTCGTGGTGAGCATCTGGGTAGACCAGTATGGCAACGTTCAGAAGGCCACTCCGGGAGCGGCAGGCACGACAGTGACCAACAAGACCTTATGGGCTGCGGCAAGGAACGCTGCAATGGAAACCCATTTTACCCAAAGTGCAGATGCTCCTGCGCTACAGGAAGGGACAATCACATATGTATTCAAATTGAAGTAGTGTATTTAATAATCAATTTATGGAAGAGTTCAGCAAAAACGGCCGAAAACTAAGACCAAGAAAGAACGCCGCAGTGAGTGCGGGACCACGTTCGGAAAGAGTGGAATTTCACAGCGAGCACAAGAGTTATGGCAACCACAAGCCAGGAGGGGAACACAGGGCCTACGG
>JAKSKG010000047.1 GCA_024401805.1 Bacteroidales bacterium | reverse complement strand
TTTACCCCACTAGCTCCTGAAACTAGCGCGTCTACCATTTCGCCACCCGCGCATTCCCCTTTTGGGACTGCAAATATACAAATATATTTCAAAAAATATATGCAACCGCAAAAGTCAGGTCGCTCGGAAGCAGAAAATATTTTTCACCGCCGTCGACAACCACCCCGCAATGCTGGCAGTTGAAGGCCTTGTACACTTCATACCCGCCCCAATACCCTGCTCCCAGTTCCAGGTTAAGATGTTTAGACAGCATATATGTATATCCCAACGACAGCGAACCGCCGTAGCGGTCTCCCTGCGATGTCCTGCGGGACGATATTCCTCCTGTGCAGAATTCCTGATACTGGGCCCTCAACGCCATCCACCAGCCGGAATATACGTGCCAGGGCCAGAACCTCGCCCCTGCGGAATAGGTCTGCTGCCGCTGAAGAATGGTTCCGTCGCCCTTTCCGAAAGTGAACGGGTTGTATTTCATTCCTAGGTCAAGACTCCAGTGACGCGCCACAGACAATCCCGTCTGGACGTTGAGTGTTGCAAAATTGGCATAGTCTATCAAGTTGGTGGACACGGCAAGTTCCTGCCCATACAGTCCTGACGCCACGACCAGTGACACCAGGGCAACTGCGAATCTTTTTCTCATTCTAAAAATATCTTAGGAAAACCTGTTCTATTTCAGACCTGTACTCCGGATACAGGCTCACCAGCCTCTCTTTAAGGACTTCACGGTTGGTTACGTCCGGCGTGAGCGCGGCAAATAAGGACGCCTTGCTAAATCCCCTTTCCGACAGGTAAAGGAATATGTGCGGAAAGAACCATCTGTTAAGCCCGAACGAAGCATCGGAATCGGGATATCGATTCTTGTAGATTGCATTCTGAACATAATAGGCCCACATCTCGGCAACCTCTATGTACCCGCTGGACTCCTCTTCCCCGTTGCCGTACGATACAGTCCCCGATCTTATGACCGATCTGAGCATTTCACGGGCATATATGCCCCAGAATTCCTTGCCCGCCTGGGAAAAGTGGCTGGCATGCGCCAGCTGGTGGACAGCCTGTGAGTATATTGCATCATAGGAACAGTCATTGTCCTTGAGTCCCAGGATGATGTCCGGCATCAGCAGCCTGACCAGCGGGACATAGTCTCCAAGGTAATCCGCCACGAAAGAGTCTTCCAGCAGGACTCCCTGCTGCATCATCGCCGTACAGGAAGAGGCCAGGTTATGGAGTATCCACAATCTTGTGTTGGACGGAGGTGTCTTTATCCTGCTTCCCTTCTCGGAGCAATATTCGAAATAATCATACCCGGCATTGTTGACCACGCAGCGCTCGAACAGTTTCCTGTCAGAGTCCCGGTCCACTATGACGTTCACCCCTTCTGCGGCATTCTTTCCGAGCGACGACACCGATGCCGGGACCAGAATCAGGTTGACACCTATCCCGAATCCCTTGACATTCTTGAACACCAGACGGTAGCGTATGTTGGTGGAGTATTTCTTTCTGAATTCATAATATCCCTGGTCGTCCGTATAGGTAGACGCTATCTTGACAAAGGAATTGCATACCACCTTCACCCCGGCAACCCCTATGGGTTCGGAGTCATACATCTCATCCACCACGGCGATTCTACCGGACGGGGCCACAGGCTCCGCCCTCTCCCCTTTCACAGATTCCTGCAGGAGGTCTGCGTTGCCGGTAAGACGGTACGATTCCCTCTCCACCCGGTCCCAGTCGATTCCCTGAGCCTTCGTAGGCGAATGTTCCGCGATATAGCAGCGGTCAAGTATTTCGTATCTTATCCCGGAAGGGAATTGGAAATCCACGGGGACAACGGAGTATTGCCAGGTGAAATCACCGTCCGGCACTTCCGGATCCTGATAATAGTCACCTTCCCTTATGATACGGTAATCCATGGGATGGTCCAGAATGTCCACATCCAGAGACTGCAGGTATTCATACTGGATGCCGTTCTGTGGGAGGAATCGGACGTAGAGATCCGTGGGATCGACCTGTATCCTCTGGGCTTTCGACGGATACAGGGATTCCAAAGCCCTGGTTATGTTCACGGTCGAATACGGGTCCTCGAGCTTTTCCCCCAGCACTATCATTTCGTGTGACGGAGGAAGGATTTCATCCTCCCCCTGCTGAGGAACGTCAAAGCCGCCTCTCTGGCACGAAAAGGCCAGAATGACGGCAAGAAGGGTAAAAAGATGTTTTTTCATAGTCCTACATTCATTTATGGAACAAATGTAGGACGGTATTATCCGTATACCTAATTAAAACACACTTAAGTTTAGAAAAAACTTACAGTCTGCTGTTCAATCGCGCTCATCAGCGAATTGCCGAGCCTGCTGACTCCCAGTCTGAACAGATCCCTGCACAGCCATTCCCTGCCCAGCACGTTGTCCACTATGTAATAATAGCAAAGGGCGTCCTTGGCCGTGGATATGCCTCCGGCAGCCTTGAACCCTACACGGCGTCCGGTCTTTTCGTAGAATTTTGCAATGCATTCGCACATCACTGTTGCGGCAAACGGCGTTGCATTGACTTCCACCTTTCCCGTCGAGGTCTTGATGAAATCGGCTCCGGCTTCCATTGCAAGGAAGGAAGCATCTGCAATATTCGCGGCTGTTCCCAGCAACCCTGTCTCCAGGATGACCTTGAGTATGACCTTCCGGCCCTGGCTCGCGGCGGCGGCATCGACTGCGGACCGCATTGCGGAAATCTCGGCTCCGGCCTTTTCATAGTCCCCTGCCAGGAACGAGTTGAGCGCAAGCACTATGTCTACCTCGTCCGCACCGGAAAGCACGGCGAGTTCACACTCGCGCCTCTTCACTTCCAGGAAGCTCTGGGCCGAAGGGAAGCAGCCCGCCACCGTGGTAACGTGCACCCCTTCCACTTTCAGAGTATCCCTGACAACCGATGCAAAGTTGGGGAACACGCATACTGAAGCTGGTAACGGATAGGTGGGATACTGCTCCGGCAGAGCATTGACCTTTCCTACGAGCTTTTCTACGGACGACTCCGTGTCATTGGTATGCAGGGTCGTGAGATCCATGAACGAAAAACAATCCTTGAGCTGCGCAGGGCTGGACAATGTGTTCAGATTGGCGGCAATGCTGTCTATCAACTTGACTATCGATTCCTCTGAGGGAACGTATCCGTATTTTTCCGAGTATTTCATATTATCCTTTTATCTGAATTTTGAATCCCTGGTCCGTCAAAGGCCTGACCAGCTCGCCCATCTGTTCTTCCGTGAATTTCTCTATTCCCTGCATGGGAGTGGGGCGGTCTATAGTGTACACCATCACCTCCCTTGGTTTGAGGAAGCGGACCACATCCATCCAGGCATTCAGAACCACAGGATCCGAAGAATCGAAATCCTTGCACTTCAGGAACATTGTCTGGAGGATGAAATTTCCTTCGAACCTCTGCAGAGACTCTATTACAGCCGCAGGATCATAACCCTTGTACGGCCTGTTGATACGCTGGGCCATACCGGCCGTAACGGCATCAAGTTTCATGATGGGATTGTCCACCTTGCAAAGCGCATCGAACACACCCGGCCTGTCAAGGGTGGTGGCATTGGAAAGAACCGATATCTTTGCCGACGGAACAAAAGCGTCCCTGAGCATGATCACGTCATCGACGATACGTGGGAAGTCGGGATTCAGGGTAGGCTCGCCGTCACCGGAAAAGGTTATCGAGTCTATTTTCTCGGAATTGAGCATGCACTCGCAAAGACGGTTCTCGAGAAGGGACCTCACCTGCGCAGCGTTAGGCATCCCGGAATCCGAACGCCCGTCCGCATTCCACCCGCACTCGCAATAAATGCAGTCAAAATTGCAGATCTTCCCTTTCGACGGCAATAAATTTATCCCCAGGGACCTTCCCAACCTGCGGCTGCGGATCGGTCCGAACACTGTCTCTTCTCTGAGCATTTATACTGTAATTGATGGAATCCAGCAGGGCAGGCCAGAAGGTCTGGTCCTCATAGGAACCTTGCAGATATTCTTCCAGTTTCCTGCTCGCCTCCTGAATGTCCAGATATTTTTCGAACTGCTGATGTTTGTCCTCTATCATGTCCCTTGCCGCCAACACTACTTTCAACAGTTTGTCCGGATGATCCACATACCATTTCACTGTCTTGTCATAGTCCGCGAAATCGTAGCCGTAGCGTTTCATTATGGGTTCGTATACGGCCAGCGTGTCCGTGGTGCGGCGTTCTTCACGATTGTTGAGGAACCATTGGTCCGCAATGTACATGTCGGCATATATCCTGGCCATCGTATCCTTTGGTATCCTGCGGGCGATCGCCGAGCCGCAGGACACGCAGCACAGAATCGAAAAAGCCAATATGACAATCCTGCGCGACATTACCTCAGCTGCGCTCCGAACTGTTTCTCCAGACTCTGGAGTATATTGGCCATAGTCCTCTCGACATCCTGGTCCGTAAGTGTCCTTTCCTCGTCCTGCAGGATGAAGTTGAGGGCGTACTGTTTCTTGCCGGCAGGGATCTTGTCTCCGCGGTAGACATCGAACAGGGAAACCTGCCTGAGCAGTTTCTTTGCCGCCTTGACGGATGCGAGCCTGAGGTCCGCATAACTTACCTGCTCGTCCAGAAGGAGCGCCAGGTCGCGGCTTACTCCAGGGAACTTAGGCATTTCCTTGAAGCTTACCTTATCGCGTTTCACAATCTCGAAAAGAACAGGCCAGTTGATTTCTGCGGCGAATACGGGCTGCTTGATGCCGAATTTTCTGGCAAGTGCCGGATTTACAGTGCCTATGACGGCAAGCTGCCTGCCCTGCCCCGGAAGGCTGTACGTCACACCCTCGGAGAATATGTCGGAAGGAGCGGCGGCCGTCCACATCTGATACAGGTCTGCGCCATAACGTTTGAGCAGCAGTTCGACATATCCCTTGAGCTGGAAGAAGCTGCTCTTACCGGACTCGGTACGCCATGCCTTGTCAGGAGTTCCGGTGAGCATGAGGCAGAAGCAGCTGTGTTCCTGATAGCCTTCCAGTTTTGTGGAATCCTTGTCCGGTATCCTCTGGTAAACTGAACCGTATTCAAAGGTGCGCATGCTTGATATCTGGCGGTTGAGGTTGTAAGCTATCACTTCAAGACCGCCCAGAATCAATGTCTGGCGCATAACGTTGAGGTCCGAGCTCAAAGGATTGACTATCCTTACACAATTCTGTGCAGGCCAGGTTTCCAATCCGTTATAGTAGTCCCCCTTGGTAAGGGAGTTGTTCATCGTCTCGGTGAAACCGTTCGATGCAAGGAAGTTGGAGATGTTGTTGCGTACTGCCTCCGGTTCCGGAGTCGGTGTTGCGTTCACGGACATCTTCATATGCTTTGGAAGGTCGACGTTGTTGTATCCGTAGATTCTAAGTATCTCTTCCACCACGTCGCACTCCCTTGTGACGTCTATCATATAGCTTGGCGCAAGTACAACGGCACCATTGCCGGACTTGCTCTCGAATTCATAGCCCAGGGATACGAGTATTCCCTCCATTACGGAAGACTCTATGTCCTTGCCCACGAAAGCGCGGATCCTGTCATAATCGAGCTCAATGCGGCAGCGTTCGATCGGATTCGGATAGAATTCCTGAATCTTTCCGACTATTTCCCCGCCGGCGCACTCCCGGATCAGAAGGGCCGCTCTCTTGAGAGCATACAGAGGGATCTGCGGATCGCATCCCCTCTCATAGCGGAACGATGCATCCGTCTGCAGAGTCTGGCTCTTTGCCGTCTTGCGTATGCTGCCCGGGTCGAAGTACGCGCTCTCCACGAACACGTTCACAGTGTCCATCGTGACGCCGCTGTCCTCTCCACCGAAAACTCCGGCTATGCACATAGGGCCGTCCGAGTTGCAGATAACCATATCTGAAGGAGCAAGCTTGCGATCTATTCCGTCCAGGGTGCGGATAGGCTCATCCTGTGACGCCCTGCGTACTATGAGTTTGCCGCCCTTAACCTTGTCCGCATTGAAAGTATGCAGAGGCTGGCCAAGTTCGAAGAGGATGAAATTCGATATGTCAACTATGTTGTTGATAGGTTTCTGTCCTATGCTGAGCAGCTTCTTCTGCAGCCACTCCGGGGATTCGGTCACTTTCACCCCTCTGATGGTGATTCCCGTGTAACGTGGCGCTCCGCCAGCGTCGAGAACGTCGATGGAAAGGCCCTCGCCCTCACCCTCGCGGAACGAATCTACGCAAGGCTTGACAAGTTCGCAAGGAATGCCGTTTAGCTTGAGGTAAGCGTACAGGTCGCGGGCTACGCCCCAGTGAGATGCAGCATCAACCCTGTTTGCCGTGATTTCGTACTCTATGACGGCCTCGCTGCCCAACTTGAGGTATTCCTTTGCCGGAGTGCCTATGGCAGCATCGTCCGGAAGGACCATGATGCCGGCATGGCTTGCGCCTATTCCCAGTTCATCCTCGGCGCATATCATTCCGAACGACTCCACCCCGCGGATCTTTGATTTCTTGATCTTGAAATCTCCCGGAAGGCAAGTCCCCAACTGCGCGAAAAGCACCTTCTGCCCAGCGGCAACGTTAGGAGCGCCGCAGACTACAGTCAGCAGTTCCCCTGTTCCGGCATCCACCTTTGTAATGTGAAGATGATCGGAATCAGGATGCGCTTCACATTCGACAACCTTTGCAACCACAACTCCGGCCAGTCCGCCGGGAATCTGCTCCTGTTCCTCCACGGAATCCACCTCGATGCCTATGGATGTCATGGCATCGGCGACCTGCTGAGGAGTAAGTTCGCATTTCAAATAATCCTTGAGCCAATTGTAACTGAGCTTCATATTTATTTCTTTATATTTTCTTCACTGAAAAGTTTTTCCACATAAGAGGCTTTGTCGAACGGACGCAGGTCGTCTATCCCCTCTCCTACGCCAATGAACCTTACCGGAATCTTGAACTGGTCGCTCACTCCGACAACGACGCCTCCCTTGGCCGTTCCGTCCAGCTTGGTCACAGCCAGGGAACTTATGTCTGTCGCCTTGGAGAACTCTCTCGCCTGGGAAAACGCATTCTGGCCCGTGCTTGCATCCAGCACCAGCATTACGTCATGAGGGCCATCAGGGACAACCTTGCGGACGCTGTTGCGTATCTTGGTCAACTCGTTCATAAGGTCTATCCTGTTGTGCAGGCGGCCGGCCGTATCAATTATTACCACGTCCGCCCCTTTGGCAACGGCAGAGCTTACCGTGTCATAAGCGACCGCAGCAGGATCGGATCCCATCTGCTGCTTGACGATGTCTACTCCGGCCCTCTGTGCCCAGATGTCTATCTGATCCACAGCAGCGGCGCGGAAGGTGTCGGCAGCACCGAGAACGACCTTCTTTCCTTTGTTCCTGTAGTAATACGCAAGCTTGCCTATTGTGGTGGTTTTCCCCACTCCGTTGACGCCTACGACAAGAATGACGTAAGGTTTCGGCTGGGATTCCTCTTCCCGGTTGTCCGGAACGAGGGCGGCAATCTCTTCCCTGAGCATGGACATAAGCTCATCCTGAGAAACGAACTTGTCCCGGCTGACTCTTTCTTCCAGGGCATCGATAACCTTGAGAGTTGTGTCGACTCCCATATCGGACTCCACGAGAGCCTCTTCTATTGCATCAAGAGTGTCGTCATCCACCCTTGAGCGGCCTACGACAGCCCTTGAAAGTCTTTGAAAGAAACTAATGGCCATACGAAACGCAAATATAGTAAAAAAAAGGCCGCGATAAAATCGCGGCCTCATATTTGAGAGTAGAAATTACTTCTTGTCGAAGAACTCCTTGGCTTTTGCCTCTTCAACGAGCTGCTCTGTGAAAACATAAGCGCCTGTCTTAGGAGACTTCTCCATACGGATGCACTTGACCATGCTCTTTGCACCGGCCTTTGCTGCGAATGTTGCGACGGCTTTCTTTGCCATAAATTATCCTCCTAAATTACTTTATTTCACGATGAACAGTGACCTTCTTGAGGAAAGGATTATACTTCTTGCGCTCAAGACGCTCCGGTGTGTTCTTCTTATTCTTTGTGGTAATGTATCTTGACATTCCAGGTACACCGCTTTCTTTCTGCTCAGTGCACTCGAGGATGACCTGCACCCTGTTTCCTTTTGCTTTCTTTGCCATAACGATACGAATTAAACAAGGTTAACCAATCCTTTCTTCTGAGCCTCACGAACAGTGGCCTCAAGGCCGTTCTTTTCGATTGTTCTCATACCCTTGCAGGACACTTTGAGGGTGATAAACCTCTGCTCTTCCTCGCTCCAGAACTTCTTGGTCTTGAGGTTGAGAGAGAAGTCGCGCTTTGTGCGCAGCTTGGAATGGGCAACGTTGTTGCCTTTCATTCTCTTTCTGCCTGTAACTTGACAAACCTTTGCCATAACTTATGATTTTTATTTTCTATTCTATTAAGCGGGGTGCAAATATCGCTTTTAATTTTCTGATTTCCAAATGGAAACCTATACAAATTTAA
>JAKSKG010000046.1 GCA_024401805.1 Bacteroidales bacterium | reverse complement strand
GCAGATTATCGTGTTTCTTGGCAGGGACGTTCTGCTGTTTGCCTCGAAGTGATTCGAGAGCGCGGATCACGCGGAAACGTGTGGTTGCAGGCTCGATAACATCCTCGATGTAGCCCTTCTGTGCTGCCTGATAAGGATTTGCGAAGAGGTCATTGTACTCGGCTGTGCGTGCGGCCTTGATCTGAGCCCTCTTTTCAGGGTCGGTCTCTTCCTTCAGTTCCTTTCCGTAAAGAACTCCTACGGCACCGTCGGCACCCATTACTGCTATGTTGGCGGAAGGCCATGCGTAGTTGATGTCGCCGCGCAGCTGCTTGCAGCTCATGACGATGTGGGCTCCGCCGTAGCTCTTGCGCAGGGTTACCGTAACCTTGGGAACGGTGGCCTCGCCGTATGCATAGAGAAGTTTTGCTCCATGGGTGATGATTCCGCCGTATGCCTGCTGTGTGCCGCAGAGGAATCCCGGAACGTCAACGAGTGTCACGAGAGGGATGTTGAATGCGTCACAGAAGCGGACGAACCTGGCAGCCTTGCGGCTTGCGTTGATGTCGAGCACACCGGCCATAGCCTTGGGCTGGTTTGCAACGATACCCACGCTCTGTCCGTTCATGTGGGCGAAACCTACGATTATGTTCTTTGCGAATGAGGCGTGTACTTCGAAGAAATCGCCATCATCAACTATGCTGTTGATAACGGTGTACATGTCATAAGCCTGGTTGAGGTTCTCGGGAATGAATGTGTTGAGTGAGTCCTCGAGCCTGCCGACAGGGTCGTTGGTGGGTTTGAGAGGAGCTTCCTCCAGATTGTTCTGAGGGAGGAATGAGAGAAGCTTCTTGAGAGATGCGATGGCCTCTGTCTCATTCTCGGCTGCGAAGTGCGCAACGCCGCTCTTGGAAGTGTGAACCCATGATCCGCCCAGATCCTCCTGGCTTACTACTTCTCCGGTTACGCTCTTCACTACGGACGGTCCGGTGAGGAACATATAGGAGGTGTCCTTGACCATGAGGGTGAAGTCGGTCAGGGCGGGAGAATAGACGGCTCCACCGGCACAGGGACCGAAGATGCCGCTTATCTGAGGGATGACTCCTGAACAGAGGATGTTCCTTTCGAAGATATCGGCATATCCTGCAAGAGCGTCGATTCCTTCCTGGATACGGGCTCCGCCGGAGTCATTGATACCGATGAACGGTGCTCCGCACTGCATTGCCATATCCATGACCTTGCAGATCTTCTCGGACATTGTCTTGCTCAAAGAACCTCCGCTGACGGTGAAATCCTGAGCAAATACATAAACGATACGACCGTCGATCGTACCTCTACCCGTTACGACACCATCTCCGTCGGTGTGGGATTTTTCCATACCGAAGTTGGTGCAACGGTGCTGTACGAAGGCGTCGAATTCTTCGAAACTGCCTTCATCAAGCAGCATCGCCAGACGCTCACGTGCAGTCATTTTTCCTTTCTCGTGCTGTGCATCGATTCTTTTCTGACCGCCGCCAAGCTCGGCTTTGGCCCTGCGGGCCTTGAGAGAACTGAGTTTGTCTTCCATATCTTATTATAAAACGTTGTAATTGTTGTCCTGCCGGATATATTTATTCAATCATGCAAATATACTTGACTTTGCCCATCTTTAAGTGGTATTTGCTATTGTATTTTTCGATAGCGGTAATCGGTTGCTATCGAAATAGCATTTAGCGTTCGAGCCGGACCACGACCTTTTCGAACTCTTTCATGAGTTCGGCCGCACCTTCCGGAGCGGAGGCGCGGGCGCTGCGCTGAGCGATGGCTTCCGACAGCAGCCGCAATTCCTGGTGGGTGTCATATTCCTGTCCGGTCAAATCCTTGAGACTCACCGGATTGGGTAATTCGGAAGGCCAGTCTGTCTGATTGAGGTCGAGCCCTACTCCGACTATGGAGAATTCAATCATTCCTGCGTTGATGGTGTTCTCCACAAGTATCCCGCAGATTTTCCTGTCCCCGACCCATATGTCATTCGGCCACTTTATCCACGGCTCAATGCCTTTCGTCTGCAGATAATCACGTATGCCAAGCGCCATGATGGACGTTACGGCGAGAGCGTCCGCCGCTTTCAGGCAGCGATGCCGCAGCAGGATGGAGAAAGTAAGGTTCCTCCCGGGTTCGGAATGCCAGGTATGTTCGCCCTGGCCGCGTCCCGCCGACTGCATCTCGGCCGCGACAATCGAAAGGTCATCCGACCTGTCCAGGCGTCTTCTGAGTTCATTGTTCGTAGAGTCGGTGCTTTTCAACCAGATTATGCCGCTTTCCATTGTTTCCATTTTGAAATAAGTACTGCAAATGTACAACTTTGTAACTCTTAAAAAAATATTACCTTTGTGAATGTATGGAACTCCGGCAGTTGAAATATTTTGTCAGAACGGCGCAGACTCTGAATTTCTCTGAGGCTGCCCGCAGTCTGTATGTCAGCCAGAGCACTCTTTCGCAGCAGATAAAGTCTCTGGAGAATGAACTCGGGACAATCCTGTTCCAGCGTGACTCCCATTCGGCTTCCCTGACTCAGAGCGGGGCTCTCCTGCTGCCGCTTGCAATCCAGACCATTCAGGACGCCGAAGCCTGCAAGGCGCAGGTGAATGACTTGAAGGAGATGCTTACGGGAGAACTCAACATAGGCATCACGTACTCTTTCAACCATATCCTGACGGAGACGGTGAAGAATTTCGTCAAGGAACACCCTGGCGTGAAGCTCAACATCATATACAGGAATATGGAGGAGCTGATGGAGGCTCTCCGCCACCGGGAGGTGGACCTGGTGCTTGCGTTCAAGCCGGGACAGCCTTACAATGAAATAGAGTCAAGCAACCTTTTCAGTGACCAGATTTCCGTAATAATGCGCAAGGATCACGCTCTTGCGGGCAGGAAATCCATAAGTATGGAAGAGCTCGGCCGTTACCGTCTCGCCATCCCGGCCAAAGGCCTGCAGGCGCGGAATGCCATTGAGGAGTATATCTGCATCGAGCGTTCCAACCTGAATGTCTGTCTGGAAATCAACGAGGCCAATGTCCTGCTCGACATAGTTCAGGACAACAACCTTCTGACCATGCTGTCCAAAACGTCCATCCGCGGACGGGAGCTTCTGAAAGCGGTGCCGCTTGACCTTCCGGACAATCAGATGCAGGGGTGCGTCCATACTCTCAAACGTGTATTGCACAAGCGGAGCGCAGAGGCTTTTGTGGAGATGCTCCGCGATACGAATATCATTCAGGAACTGAACGGGAAATGGCTATAATCAAAGAACTGAACGGCAAGACCCCCATAGTGGGGCGGAGGTGTTTCCTTGCGGAGAACGCCGCGTTGATAGGTGATGTCACCATCGGTGACGACTGCAGCATATGGTACGGCAGCGTATTGCGCGGGGACGTGAATCCCATCGTCATGGGCGACAGGGTGAATATCCAGGACGGCGCCGTGCTCCACACGCTCTACAAGCGTTCTGTAGTGGAAATAGGCAATGACGTTTCCGTTGGACACAATGCCGTGATACATGGTGCCAGAATCGGCAATAATGTACTTGTCGGGATGGGCGCCGTACTGATGGATAACGCCGTCATTCCGGACAATACCATTATCGGTGCGGGCTCGGTCGTGCTCAGTAACCAGGTTCTTGAGCCGGGAGTCTATGCCGGCATTCCTGCAAAGAAAGTCAAGGACGCATCCGAAGCCGTGGCCGCCGCAGCCCATAAGAACGCCCAAGGGTATCTTCTCTATAAAGACTGGTATAAGGATTAACCTTTGCATATTGCAATATTGTTGAATTGTTGTACCTTTGTCCGGGCTATGGTGAGCCACGCGGTGTGGCTTGAAAAGGGAATCGGGTGAAAGACCCGGACTGTGCCCGCAGCTGTAAGTTCCATCAATGTGTCACTTTCTTTGCCATTGTCCGTTCGGATGAGAAGGCGTGACTCCGGAACAAGTCAGAAGACCTGCCATAGTTAAGTCAAACAGGTGAAACCCGGGGGCAGGTTTCCGTTGAGACAATACAACAATGTCTCTCTCTTCTTTTTTAGTTGTGGCGGGTATGCTTTCAGCAGATGCGCCGGACACCCTCAGGACCGCGGTCGTAGTTGCGGACAGGGGTGTGATTGTATCCGAATCGGATACCGTTCTTATTTCAAACCAGACCAGCGTCACAGAAGCATTAAGCGGTATTCCTGCCCTTAATGTCAATGACATGGGCGGTGCTGCAGGGTTGAAATCGGTAAACCTCAGGGGTTTGGGTTCCGCCTCTACGACGGTTTATGTCGACGGGGTCCGCGTGAGCAATGGTCAGAGCGGTCAGACAGATCTTGGAATGCTGGATCTTGGCAGTTGCTCCAACATCGTATTGGATTATGCGCAGAACAGCCTTTCATTCAACACCTCGAAACCGGAATTCGGCACGGGGAAATTCGCCGGAAACGTAAAGTTCCGCGGAGGTTCGTTCGGTACGTATGAGCCTTCGGCAAGATTTGATTTTAAGTTGTCGGACAGGGTATCCCTGTCTTCGATATCTTCGGGAACTGTCAGCAAGGGCGATTTCCGCTATGGCGACAATCTCCGCAGGGAGAACAACGATATCAGCCAGATCCGTACAGGCATAGATGTGTGGGGTTTGATGGACAGGGGCTCCTGGCACACAAAAGCGTATTTCAACGGGTCCGGCAGGGGAACGCCGGGTTCGAGCGACTGGCCTTCCACAGACAGGCAGAAAGACAGGAACTTCTTCGTACAGGGTGTGGTGAAAAACGCTTTCTCGCCGCGATATACCCTGAATGCCAGCGCAAAGTTCGCATACGATGACCTCTCATACTCAAGTGAATGGGGTGACAGCCGGTACAAAGCGACCGAATTCCAGTTGAACACCTCCCATATCTTCCGTATAGCGTCCTGGTTGGAAATATCCCTGGCGGCCGATATCAGGCACTACAATCTTAATGCGACCGATTATGATGCCGCCAGAACGAACTTCGTGTCTGCGGCAACGTCGGTGTTCCGCCTGCCCAAATTCAAGGCCGATGTCTCAATCGAGTATTCCGGCAATTTCGACAAAGGTTCAAAAGCAATCAATGCTGTGTCTCCCTCAGTCGATTTCCGCTACGCCGTGACCGACGGGCTGGACCTGGTTGCGTTCGGCAGGCGGGCTTACAGGGTTCCCGTATTCAATGAACTGTATTACCCCGGGTTCGGTAATCCTGACCTCAAGTGCGAGGATTCGTGGCTCTCATCGGTTGGGCCGCAATGGAGAAAGCAAATCTCCGACTGGAGCCTGAACGCAGAAGCGGACTTTTTCTTCAACTCCATCAAGGACAAGATCGTCTCGGCTCCATCGGCTGAGGATCCTGGCAGCTGGTTTCCGTATAATATCGGAAAGGCCGTCATGTGCGGTACGGACCTCAAAACGGGCGCCTCTTTCAAGAAAGGAGATTGGACCGGGTCCCTTTCGGCCACATATACCTGGCAGAATGCGAAGGACAGGACTCCAGACAGCTCATCTTTCAACGAACAGCTCCCGTTTATATCCAAACATTCCCTGACAGTCGCGCTGAACGGTTCTTTCAAGGGTTTCAGTCTTGATTTCCTGTGGAATCTCCGATGTGGAAGGCGGGACAGCTATAGCGGAATACCTGACTACAACACTCTCGACATCTCTGCAGGGAAGAACTTCCGGTTTGGGAAAGGTCATTCCCTCGGGTTGAAATTCCTTGCCCGCAACATTGCAGACACCCGGTATGAACTGTCTTCCGGATATCCTATGCCCGGACGTTCCTTCTACGGAAGCATCGAATATTATTTCTGATTATGCTCAGTTTTCTTTATGTAATCCTTTGTGGCATCGCACTCCCTGTCGGGGGAGTGCAGATGCAGTATCTGTGGAGAAACCAGCTTGGGGACATATACTCCCTCGGACTGGGCAGCGCAGCCTGTCTCGGGGCCGCGGCGGCAACAATGACAGGGTGGTGCTCACTCACTGTCGGGGCATTCATATGTCAGGCAGTATGCGCGCTGACAGTTTCTCTGGTTGCCATCAGACTGAATACATCCCGTCTGATAACTTTCGGTATCCTGTTCGGGACTTTCGTCGGCTCCATAGGCACCATAGTGGTCACCAACGCGCCCACGGGCGATCTGTTGAAGCAGTACTACCTCTGGGGCGCAGCCAACTTCAAATTGCAGGGGGTTACCTCCCTCGATATTGCAATCAGCCTGATTCTCTTTGTTTCAGGCCTTGCCACCGCTATGCTCTGCTCCAAAAAGCTCACCGCACATTTCAAGGGAGAGACGGAACTGTCCAATGTGGCAAAGGCGGGAATATTGTTCATGATAAGCGTCCTGGTTACCAGCGTGGTCAGCATTTGCGGAACCATCGGCTTCGTGAGTCTGGGAGTTCCTAACCTCGTGCGTGCTATAGTGAAGCCAGGGGACATCCGCAGGCAATACGCCTGGTCCGCGCTGCTCGGAACAGCGCTGCTGTCCATTACTTACATAATCGTTGAATATTGCAACTTCGGCATATACCTCCCTGTGAGCGCCACAATGGCACTTATAGCTTTGCCGTTGACTGTAGTCCTGTTCTCAAAGGAAAAGGTAAACGGCAATCCCCCCTGCTGACAATGACGGACTGCACCGACTGATGCCGGAAATAGTCCAGATAAATGCCTGCAAAAAGATATTATTCGCTATATTTGCAGCGGAGGTTGAGGCGTTGTAACACGTTAATAACGATAATATCCGGGAAAATGTCACATATTAGAAATGTCAAGTTCTGTATCCTGCTGCCAATAGTGCTGGCAGTGACGGTTTTTCTGTGGACCGTTCCTTCCGGTTTCTTTGGGATTGCAGGGCTTACCGTTGTCCAGCAGCGTACAATTGCGATTTTCGCATTCGCCGCTCTTATGTGGATATTTGAAATAGTGCCCAACTGGGTGACTTCCCTGATGGTCATCGTCATTTCATTGCTCACTGTTTCCGACAAGAGCGTCTCGTTCCTTATGAATACCGGTGACGCCAGCCGTTTCGTTCCGATGAAGGAACTCATGCGCTCTTTTGCGGATCCGGTTGTAATGCTCTTCCTGGGCGGTTTCGTCCTTGCGATAGTAGCATCAAAGTACGGCATGGACGTTACCATGGCGCGCCTTCTTCTCAAACCTTTCGGGAAGAAACCCAGGACGGTTCTTCTCGGCGTGCTTGTGGTGATTTCGTCATTCTCCATGTTCATGAGCAATACGGCTACCGCAGCCATGTTCCTTGCATTCCTTGCACCTGTGTTCGCTTCACTTCCCGACACTGACAGGAAAGGCAAGGTGGGACTTGCTCTGGCAATTCCCATAGCTGCCAACATAGGTGGAATCGGAACCCCCATCGGCACACCTCCGAATGCAACTGCGGTCGGCAACCTTGACTCTCTTGCAGGCATCACAATCGGATTCGGCGGCTGGGCCGCAAGAATGATTCCCTTTGTGATTGTGATGATTTTTTTCGCATGGGCGCTGCTTTGTTTCTTCTATCCGTTCAAATCCAAGGAAATCGTTCTTGAGATAAGGAAAGACAGGCACGGGAAGACATATAAGGATTACGTTGCCTGGATAACTTTCGGCGCAACAATACTTCTCTGGATGACGGAAGAGCTCCACGGAATCAGTTCCAACATCGTCGCCCTTATCCCTCTGTGCGTTTATACCGCAACCGGAGTCTTCGGCAAAGAGGATATCAAGGAAATCAACTGGGAAGTTCTATGGCTGGTAGCCGGCGGTTTCGCCCTCGGATATGCCCTTTCAGGAACAGGCCTTGCAAAAGCAATGGTTGAGTCCATTGACTTCAGCTCAATGAGCATCATTGTGGTGTTTGCTGTTGCCGGTCTTATCTGCTACGTTCTCAGTAATTTCATAAGCAATTCCGCAACGGCGGCTTTGCTTATTCCTATTATGATTGCAATGGGCAGCGGTCTTCTCCAGAGCGGCAATGCCGATGTTTTCAACGCATTCGGAGGCCAGACGGGACTTTCCGTATTCATTGCTGTGTGCGCATCTGTTGCGATGTGCCTCCCGATATCCACGCCGCCCAATGCGATTGCCGCATCCACGGGGCTGGTAGAGACAAAGGACATGATAAGGACCGGACTTATTGTCGGCGTGGTCGGACTCGTCCTCGGCTTTTTCTGGGTTACCAAGTTCTTCCCTTTTGCATAGATCATCGATGAAAAATATGAAAAATATCAAGTCTTTAATGTTTCTTTTTGCAGCATTGTCCTGCTGCCCGAACGTTTCTGCTCAGGACACCAGGCAGTCTTTGCAGAAGTTCAATTTCTACGGATTCATCAGCAATTATTTCGTTTACGACACTCACAAGAGTTCTGCCGGACTGGAAGACCTGTTTTACTACATGCCTTCCGATACTCCCGAGAATGAGAGCACCTTCAATTTCGTAAGCCTTACGTCCAGGGTTGGAGTTGATGTTTCAGGTTATCAGATCAAGGGGCGTAAGATAGGCGCAAAGGTTGAGGCCGATTTCTATCTGAAGAGCGGCACCACCGCCGCCCTCCGGCTTCGTCAGGCTTATCTGACCATCGCCAGGCGCAAGCACAGCTGGAAAATCGGTCAGGCATGGCATCCCATGGCAATAGACCTTCCCGACATTTTCAGTTTCGAGTGCGGTGTACCGTTCGGTCCTTACAGCCATACGCCTCAGGTCCTTTTTGAATTTGAAATGTTCGACAATAATTATCTCGACATCGCTGCCCTCTGGCAGATGCAGTATACTTCAACCGGCCCCAACGGCGCTTCGGCGGAATATATCAGAAAGGCCAAGACTCCGGAAGCTTATCTGGGTTATAACTACAGGAAAGGTGACACCAGCTTCAAATTGGGGGCCGATATGCTCAGCATCATGCCCGAGGCTGCGGGAAGGCTTACCAATTTCAATTTCTTCGAGTATTTCCAGAAGACGTTCGGTGTGTTCACCTTGAAGGAGAAAGTTACCTATGCAATGGACGGTTCCCATATGAACATGGTTGGCGGTTACGGCAAGACCCCGGAAACCGAGACCTACGTCTATTCCGCCACACGCAGTGTGTCGGGATGGATGACTTTTGCATTCTGCAAGGACAAGCCCTGGTCGCCTTCATTGTTTGTCGGCTACATCAGGAACCTTGGAACAAAATCTCCCGTAAACTCCGACTGCTGCTGGTTCATGAACAATGCAAACAATCTCAATCAGATGTATCGTGTCCAGCCCGAACTCGTATATAACCTCGGGAAGGTCCAGATTGGTCTGGAGTATATGTTCACATCCGTCCAGTATGGTAAGAGCAGGGGATATATGGTTGCAGTTGATGACCTGCACTGGGTCAGCAACCACCGTGCGCAGGCAATAGTAAAGTACACTTTCTAACGGGGTTCCCCTGATATCGGAAAAAGAAGATGGCTCAGTTTTGAACCATCTTCTTTTTGGTTGCGTCGAGAAGACGTGACTCGAACACGCGACCCCTACGTCCCGAACGTAGTGCGCT